>JBBIUL010000001.1:0-26351 GCA_037440265.1 Nitrospira sp.
ATACAGGTGAAACAGGAAGGATGGCCTGACATAACCGGCGATGCTGATGCAAACCTTACCGTACATGAAGGCACTATTACAGTAAACAAGCTGGTTTTGAAATCGCTGGGGTCTGAATTATCAGGCAAAGGAGAATATAAAGACGGCAGTGCTGATTTCAAAACAGATCTCCGGCTTCTGCTGATGTCGGCAAAGCAGATGTTCGGCCTTGCTAACAGCGGTGAAGGGAAGATACAGGCAAGCGGAGGAGTAACATACCGTGATAAAACCGTATCCGTTGATCTTGATCTGAACGGCGGGCTTTACCTGCAGACATTGATGGAGCTTCTGAAAGTGAAAGAGAAACTCGAAGGGTTTGTTGAAGTGAAGGGGAAGCTGCAGGGCCCGCTCCACGATCTCAAAGGGAAGGCTGTCGCATCCTTGCAGAGCGGAAATCTCTTTAATGTCGCTGTTGACCGGCTGAACTGCAGAATTTCCTATGAAAACGGCAGAATGGACTTTATGGACGGCGAGGGAAGACTTTACAACGGGTCTGCCAGGGCGTCTGCATCTATCACTCTCCCGGTAGTCGACCATTTCAACCTCGATATAACCGTATCGGATGTTGACAGCGCACCGGTGTTCCACCTGATACAATGGGATCCGGGCATAGCACACGGCAAGGTTAACGGGAGTGTTTCAAGCTCGGGGGAGCATTTCAACCCTCGCGGCTGGTTTGCCTACACCAGCAGGAAAAAAGGGGACGATATTCTTGGAAGGGTCAGCGACATTACAGGGAAATATTCGATGCACGGGTCCCGACTTGAGCTTGCAGACCTGAAGCTTTCAACAGCGGTATCTTTTCTCAGTGCTGATGGCAACGTGGACATCGACAAAAAGGCATTGAACCTTAACGCTTCCATGAAGACTTCGGACATTACCGACCTTTCTTCGCCCTACTATATAAAGCTGAGGGGCTCTGCCGAATATGCCGGAAGGGTAGAAGGTTCATTTGATGATCCTGTTTTGAAGGGCAGGATCAGTATTGCCGATCCGGTGGTTGAAGAGTATGCTGCAGACCTGATTGACGCTTCGTTTCTCTACAGAAAAGAGAGCCTGAACGTCACTGAGATGATTGTGAAGGATAAGAATGATGTGCACAGGCTCTCCGGTTCGATTCATTTCAAAAATGCGAATCATCTTTTTGACATTGCCTTGCCAGAGTATCGGCTGCAGGCCTCACTGAAAAACGCTGATCTCGGACGGTTTGTAAAAATATTCTACAAGGATTTTGAAGGCACCGGCCGCCTTACCGCCCAGCTCAGACTCAGCGGGACAGCAGAGACCCCGCTCATTACTGCGGAAGCTGCTGTTGACCAGGCTGAATTCTATAACGTCCCAATCGATGCCGCTGCTTTCAGGTTCGGGTTATCCGGCAGGAAAATGACCTTCTCGGACATGAAGATCAGGCGAGGCACAACAGTGATACATGTCGATTCGTCTCTCGATACGGACGGGAGGTTTGCGTACCGGGCATCTTCCGACAAGGTAGTGCTGAGTGATATCATCCAGAGACCGCTGAAGGGTGATATTATCTTCAGCGCTAAATCAAGGGGTGAGGGGACCTTTGATGATCCCCAAATTCAGCTGGATGCAAAAATCATCAACTGGCTGTTCCGCGGAAAGAACATAGGCACCGGGACGTTGACCGGCACGGTCAAAAACAGGGATTTTGCAGTGAAAGCAGGTCTGATGAACCAGAGAATAAAAGTGGAAGCAAAGGGAAAGCTCCTGAAAGATATCCCCTGGGAAGCAAAAATCGACATCGAGTCCGGAAGGTATGATGCAATACTCGCCACGGTTCTGAAAGACGTCCCTGAAGATTTGATCCTGAGCCTGAATGGTACGGCAGCGCTGAAAGGCGACAGGAACCATATCGAGGGCAGTTCTGTTATCAGGCATCTTGTTCTCTCGATGTACGGATACAGTTTTTCCAATGAGAACGAAATCAGGCTCGACCTGAAAGACCGGGTGCTTGACCTCAACAGCATCTCGATGAGAAGCGGAAACACCTTGCTGAGCATCAACGGCTCGCTTGAAATAGGCAGGCAGTATGATCTTACCCTGGAAGGAAATTCTGCGCTTTCGCCGTTCAAGAGCCTGTCTGCCAGGATCGGCCACCTCAGGGGAGATGCCGAGTTTGTGCTTTCAATTGCCGGCGACTGGGAATCACCTCGCCTGAACGGAGGGCTGACGCTCACCAACGGGTCCTTCGGACTGAAGGACTACTATTACCGCATCAGCGCTGTAAACGGCTACATGTATATCGACAATGACAGGATAGTGCTCGAAAAACTGAACGGAAAGATCGGCGGCGGGGATGTTGATATCAACGGGATATTATATCTGAAAAAATTTTCGTTCAAACGGTTCTATCTTGAATCACGCCTGAAAGACATCAACGCCTCGATATCAGACGATTTCGACGTCAACTTCGGGGGAAATATTCTCTATAAGGGCACCCTTGACGCGCAGACTGTTTCCGGAGACATCATCATCAACCGGGCAAGATACCGGGAACGGGTGGAATGGAAGAGCTGGCTGTTGAAGGCAAAGAAAACTGAGACCCACAGGGCTGAAATATCGCGTTTTGAAAAGGCCGGGCTGAACATAAGCATAACCGGAAGGAACAACATTCATATTGACAACAATGTCGCAAGGGCGACGGTCACTGCAGATATGGTGCTGCGGGGGACTATTTACCGCCCGATACTCTTCGGAAGGCTTGAGACAAAGGAAGGAAAGGTGTTTTTCAGGAACAATGAGTTCAGGATTATACAGGCAAGCGCTGATTTTTCCGATCCCCACCGGATCAATCCTTTTATGGAGATTGCATCAGAGACACTTATCAAGGGATACAAGATTAAGATGAACCTTGAAGGCCAGGCAGAATCGTTCAGTCTGGCTCTTTCATCCGATCCGCCGCTCAAGGAGATGGATATCCTCGCGCTGTTGACGGTCGGCCAGACAGGAGGGGAACTGAAGGGGCTTGAAGGCGGCATCGGGGCAGGAGAGGCAACATCCTTTGTGACCGGCAAGCTGCAGGATGTTCTGGAAGAGCGCCTGACGTCGATTACCGGTCTTGACCGGCTGCAGATTGACCCGTATGTGTCAAAGACGACCGGCGCCGTTGAACCACGGGTGACGGTATCAAAAAGGCTGTTAGGCGACAAGATGTTTGTAACCTATACAGCTTCTGTCGGTTCTGTTGAGGAACAGATAATCAAGCTGGAGTATTTCCTGAACAAGCGGGTCTCTTTCGTCGGTGTCAGGGATGAACGAGGCATACTCGGAGGAGATGTGCGCTTCAGGTTTGAATTCAAATGAACATGCAATGCAAGAGAGAAAATACATCTGTACTCCATGGAAAGAATGCTTTCCCGGAATTGCAGATCTCCCTGTTACAGCATGAAACGGCACCCCTTGCAGTGATTTCGTTCATTCTGGCTGTTTTTCTCATCCTTGCAGCAACTGCTGCCCCGTGTAATGCTGCAGTTGTCAGCAGCATTGAGGTGAAGGGTCTCCATTCCATTGATGAAGACGAATTCCTCAGTATATTTGGTGTAAAAGCCGGGGACACAATAGACGGTGAGAAGGTCAGGGCCGGGATAAAAAGGGCATTCCTGAAGAATATTTTTGACGATATATCGGTGCATGTCCCTGACGGCGAATCGCCGCAGGTAATTATCACAGTCAGGGAGAAGGACTATATAGACAAGATCCAGATAAGCGGTTCGTATGAGGTGTCCCGAAAAACGCTTGAAAGGCTTTTTCTCTTTAAGGAAGATACGGTCATGAGGTATGACCTCATCGGGAAAGCAAAGTCCGATCTCGGGAATGCGCTCATACAGCACGGATTCCCGGACTCTGAAATAAATATTAAGACTGAGCCTTCGAAAGCCCCCTACCGGATAACCCTGCACCTTGAAGTACATACCGGAAAACCGCTGGTGGTAAGGAAGATCGTCATCTCCGGAGCAGAACAGGATATCAAGGGCGAAATGAAGCTCTCGGAGGGCGACATTTATGATCAGACCCTTCTTTCGAAAGACCTCAAACGCATAAAGGATTTTTATAAGGAGAACCGTCATTACAATCCGGTTGTCGGGCCGTATACATTCAAAGACGGCGAACTTACTGTCCAGGTAATGCCCGGGAAGCGGCTCAATCTTGCGGTCAACGGAAATAACGCGCTGTCGGGAAAGACGCTGCTGAAGGAGGGGTCCTTTTTTGAACTTGATGAGTTCAGTGATGACCTCGTCGGCGAGACAATAGAAAGGATGCTGTCTGCTTATCATGAAAAAGGATATGCGTCCGCCCAGATTGCACCGGTGCTGGAAGAACGCGATGAAGAGATTACAGTAACATTCTTTGTCTTCGAAGGTGAAAAAATAAAGGTCAAAACGGTCCGGTACGAAGGAGTAAAACTTCCGGTAAAGACGCTTGAAGAGATTATGCTCTCCAAGGCAGGGGGGATCTATAACCCTGCTCATCTTGAAAAGGACAGGGAGACAATCAGGGAATTTTACGTTGCTCTCGGCTACCTTGAAGTTGGGGTTGATGCGATCGAGGTGAAGATTGACGAAGCAGCATCTGCAGCCGAACTGACGGTGACCGTTCATGAGGGTGAACGGACGCTGATTTCTTCTGTCGATATTACCGGTACCACCCCTGAGATCAAGAAAGACCTGCAGTCCCTCTTGGGGATCAAACCGGGGGACCCGTACAATGAGGTTGATATTTCCGATGCACGGTTCAGGATGCTCGATTATTACAACAACAAGGGATATCCTTATATTGATGTAACCGTATCCCGCACACTTGAAGACAGAAATGCCACTGTTGTCTTCAATATTGAGGAAGGAAGGCGGAGCAATTTCGGCAAAACGATTATCGTCGGCAACAAAAAAACCAGACATGAGGTAATAACGAGGGAGCTGGTGCACCGGGAAGGCGACCCGTACAGTTTTCGCGTACTGGCAACCGAACGCCATAAGTTATACAAGCTTGGACTGTTTACCGATGTGGATATTGAGCCCCTTGACACGGGCAATGATGATAAGGATGTCCTCATAAAAGTCAGGGAGGCAAACGCAGGTTCGCTGGAGTTCGGATTCGGCTATGCCGAGTATGAGCATTTCAGGGGATTTGCAGAACTCAGCTACAGGAATTTCTGGGGCATGAACCGGCAGGGGGTCCTCAAGGTGGAGATGAGTTCACTTGATAAAAGATATGTTTTGCAATATCATGAACCCTGGTTTTTGGGCAGACCGCTCCCTTTCAGGGCGTTCTTTATGTTTGAGGACAAGAAAGAAGTCAACGTTGACAGCAGGGAGACCAGGTACCGGCTTGAGAGGTATACGGCAACAGCCGGCATTGAGAAAAAAATAAGCGAAAATATCAGGGCAGAGCTGTATTATGAGTTTTCACTCATCAGGACATTTGACGTTCTTCCTGATGTGGTGTTGAGCCGGGAAGACCTGGGAACGCTGGCAATCAGCAGTATCAGGACATCGCTGGTTTATGACACAAGGGACAACCCCTTTGAGCCGAGAAAGGGGATACTCGCCGGCATTACTCTGAAGATCGCATCCCCTTTCCTGTTTTCTGAAGCTGATTTCAAAAAGCTGACGATCTACGGCAGCACCTTTCACCGGCTGACCAGGCGGGTAATACTGGCACTTTCGCTTAGGGGCGGTGTGGCATATGGTGCGAGCAAGGATGAAGAACTGCCGATTGTGGAAAGGTTTTTCCTTGGCGGCAGGTCTTCTGTGAGGGGATATGAACAGGATACCCTTGGTCCGAAGGGCGCAGACGGGAATCCCACGGGAGGGAATGCCTATCTTGCCGGGAACGTGGAGTTCAGAACATCCCTGCCAAAGGGTTTCGGGGTGGTAGCCTTTCTTGATGCCGGGAATGTTTGGGTGACTGCATCAGATATAAAAAATCCAGGGATCAGGTATACAGCCGGTCTTGGTCTGAGATATGTTACTCCGGTCGGACCGCTCAGGGTCGACTACGGGCATAAACTGAACAAGGAACGAGGTGAGAGTCAGGGTGAAGTGCATTTCAGCATCGGACATGCCTTTTGAAAACAGCGATGATTTGCTGAAAAGGCGTAACCAAAAGAGCAAAAACCTCACATGTGCGATTTGTTATTTTTTGCTTCTTGTTTATTGCCTGGTGTTCGGTGCTCGTTCAAGTTATGCAGAGATCATCGACAGGGTTGTTGCATTTGTTGACGACCAGGCGATCACCCTGAGTGAACTGAGAGAAGAGCAAGAGGATGTTGTAAAGGTGGCACCAGGCATCACCGAGGAGGAAGTGCTTAACACCATAGTAAACAAAAGACTTCTGCTGAGAGACGCCAAAAGATACAGAATCGAGGCCCCGACAGAAGAGGAGATTCTGCGGGACTACATCGACCTGAAGGTGAGGGCTTTCATAAGGATCAGCGAGGGACAGGCAGAGGAGTTCTACCAGCAGAACGCTGATGGATTTTCCGGGAAACCGTATGATGATGTCCGTGACGAAATTGAGGAATATCTGACTGAGAAGGAAGTGAACCTGAGGCTGAAGGAGTTGGTGAAGGAACTCAGGGAGAAGGCATACGTAAAGATTCAGTTAAAGGCAGAATAATTCTATCGATTATTGACCCTCTGTCCTGCCTACGTCCTTTTTCTGATGAATTCCTCTATTGCGGCCTGTGTTTTGCTGTCTGCATTTGCAAATGAAATGCCGTACTGAAAGAGCCCCTCATCGCTTTTGGCAGTTCTGACAACCTTTCCGGTCACCGTCATCTGGCCCGAACCCGGCAGAAAGAACGAGCAGGAGATCAGGCTGTTTACCTTCAGCGGCTTGTCCGATTCAAGGAGCAACCCGGAAGTGCTGATATCAAGAGATTTACAGAAGAACTGGTCCTTCACGTGCATTCCTTCGACAGATAACTTAAGGAGAACCCTGACGGACTTCCTTGTCGGTATGTCAAGGAGTCTGCTGATCTTTTCAAGAAAGAGGTCCGATTTTACCGGTCTGGTTATATACGCATTGGCCTTGCAGTCCTGACATCTTTGTATCTCTGTCCTGCTATTGTTGCAAACCATGAGAACTGATACTTTTTTCAGCGAATCATTTTTTCTTACGATAGAACAGAGCTCATCTCCCGGGGTTCCCGGTATGTCAAGGTCAATAACCATGAGGTCAACGGGATGGTTCCTGTGAAGGTCAAGGGCCTCCTTGGTGTTCATCGCCGTGAATATCTGTATGTCTGCCCTGTTGAGGGTGCCTGTCTGCCTTGCAGCGCTATGGACTGATTCAGCAACAATAAGGATTTTTTTCATCCTGTTATTTATAAGGCGGGGCCAAATGTTTTGTCAAGTTGGCGAACAGCAGAACAATTGTATGACAAAAGCTTGCTTCAGATTATTCAGCAAAACAGGCCGAACATATTTTGTATTTTTTCAGTGTGATTCCATAATAATAAATCAGTGAGTTTCAGGGCTGGCTTCGGGTATAATAAACCATGTGTCTGGCAATACCTTCGAAAATTATCAGCATAGAAAACCTGATGGCAACGGTAGACGTCTACGGTGCACGCAGGGATGTGAGCCTCCTGCTTATGCCGGATGAGGTTGGCATAGGAGACTATGTCCTTGTGCATGCCGGATTTGCAATACAGAGGGTCGAGGAGGATATTGCCCATGAATCTCTGAGGCTGATAAAGCAGGTGCTTGATGAGACCGAAGATTCCTATCAGTCAGACCCGGATTGAACTGCCGTATCTTTGCAAATAACGTATGAAATGACAACGATTGGAGTGACCATTTGATTAAGAACGACCGGTGGATAAGGGAGATGGCGAGGAAGGGAATGATAGAGCCGTTTCATGATGATCAGGTCAGAAAAGGGGTAATCTCATACGGGGTCAGCTCCTACGGGTACGATATCAGGGTGTCTGACACGTTTAAGATCCCGCGTTACGGCGAAGGCATGATAATTGATCCCAAGAACTTTGACGAACGAAATTTTACCGACTTTAAGGGTGGAATATGCGAAATCCCTGCCAACTCCTACGTCATCTGCCATTCTGTTGAATACCTGAGGATCCCCAGAGATGTGCTTGTGATCTGTTTTGGAAAATCTACCTATGCGCGGAGCGGGGTAATTGTGAATATCACCCCTCTTGAACCTGAGTGGGAGGGTTCGATTACCATATCTGTTTCTAACACTTCACCCTTCCCCGCAAGGATATATGCCAACGAAGGGATCGCGCAGATTGTTTTTCTTGGGGCAACTGAGATGTGTGAAACGTCCTATGCCGACAAGAAAGGCAAGTACCAGGCCCAGAAAGGTATCGGCCTCCCGAAAATATAACCTGATGAAAGAAAAACTTATACTTGCCCTTGATGTCTCAGAGCCTGATTATGCTTTAGAAATAGTCGACAAATTCAGTGGTTATGTCGATACATTTAAAGTCGGACTTGAGCTTTATACTATCGCTGGTCCTTCGATAATCGAAGAGATACACAAGAGAGGGAAACGGGTTTTTCTTGACCTTAAGTTTCACGATATCCCAACTACTGTTTCAAAGGCAGGCATCGCTGCAGCACGTATGGGAGTTTATATGTTTAACCTGCACGCCTCTGGCGGCTTCGATATGTTAAGAAAATGCAAAGATGACGTAGTAAATGTCTGTCTGAAGGAGAACATAAACAGGCCGAGGATACTCGGGGTGACTGTCCTGACCAGTATGTCACGTGATGTGCTCAGGGACGAGGCCGGTATTCACCACAGCCTGAATACCCATGTCAAACATCTGGCAGGGCTTTCACTGAAAGCAGGGCTTGACGGCGTGGTTGCATCTGCCAATGAGGCTGCCATGATACGGGGCCATTGCGGGAGGGGGTTTCTGATCGTAACTCCAGGCATACGTACGTCATGGACCCCTGTCGACGACCAGGTGAGGACAATGACTCCAAAGCAGGCAATACGCGAGGGGGCCGACTATCTTGTCATGGGGCGCGCAATCATGAACCAGAAGGACCCTTTGAAGGCAGTAGAACTCGTTCAGGCAGAGATTGCTGCTGCCTGATTCAGCTGGAACCTGACGCATGCCGGAATACACTGCAACCAACCTGTCAGCTGCAAAGACCTATGCTCCCCTCTACAGGGAGATTCCCTTTGAATCACCTTTTGAAATCTACAGCAGGCTGAGATCGGAAAACAGTTTTCTGTTCGAAAGCGTCAAAGGATCTGAACATACTGCACGCTATTCCTTTATCGGGATCGACCCGTACCTTGTCTTTAGGGCAAAGAACGGACTGGTAGAGATCAGTATCAGCGGGAAAAGGACGATATCTTCAAGGAAGCCCCTCGAAAGACTGAAAGAACTTGTTTCTGCATACCGGCAGGAACCGGCAGCTGAACTCCCTCCTTTCCAGGGAGGTGCGGCAGGGATGTTCGGTTATGACTTTGTCCAGTACCTTGAAAAAATCCCGCATAATGCCCTTGATGACCTTGATATCCCTGATGCACATTTTTTCCTGATAGACAGGCTTGTGGCATTCGACCATGTCCTCAGAAAATGCTGGGTGATTGTCTGTCCCGGCGCACGGGAGACCGTGCTCGGCTATTCCGAGGTCGGTCATAACGAAAAGGAAATCATCGCAGAAGCAGAGGCTGCTCTGGAATCATTGCTTGATAGGATGAATGCTGCCGGAGGGACAGCAGAACAAGACTCACCAAAAGAAAACATTAACGTTGTTCTCGATACCGACAAAGACCATTATATCGACATGGTGAAAAAGGCAAAAGAATATATTGCTGCCGGTGATATTTTCCAGGCAAACCTTTCGCTGCGTCTCTCCGCTGAGATAGGCAGCGTCCAGCCCTGGCGGATTTATACGGTCCTGAGGGGTGTCAATCCTTCCCCCTTTGCATCCTTTGTCGATTTTGGAGACTATCAGATTGTCAGTTCTTCGCCTGAAAGACTTGTACGGGTAATCGGAAGGACAGTCGACACGAGACCGATTGCCGGCACGAGGCCACGGGGGAGGGACATCGCAGAGGATGAGAGCATGCGCGCTGAACTCCTGCTCAACGAAAAAGAGCGGGCTGAGCATATCATGCTCATAGACCTTGAGCGAAACGATCTCGGCAGGGTTTCTGATTACGGGACTGTAGAGGTGGACGAACTCATGGTTACTGAAGACTATTCACATGTGATACATATTGTTTCGAATGTAAAAGGCATTCTGGCTGAGGGAAAAGACGCCTTCAGCGTCATAAAGTCAACCTTTCCCGGTGGAACCATAACCGGCGTCCCGAAGGTCAGATGCATGGAGATCATTGACGAGATAGAGCCGACAAGAAGGGGCCCCTATACCGGGTCAATGGGCTATATCGGGTTCAACGGCAACATGGATTTAAACATCATCATACGTACGATGCTTGTGAAAGAGGGCAGGGCCTATGTGCAGGCAGGCGCAGGCATTGTTGCAGACTCTGACCCTGAGCGTGAATTCCATGAGAGCCTGAAGAAGGCAGAGGCGCTTATTAAAACCCTCGGGCGTTTGTAGACAGAAAGAGTTTGTATGTAAAAACGCATCACATAATCAACAAGGTATGATGTCATTTAAAAGTTGTTGTAATTAGTGCTCCAAATCAGTATCATTCAATTGCTATTAAGCATCCTGATTTTTCATGTCTTAATATTACATTTCATACTATAGGGGCCAAATTGCATGAAGGGTATCATCCCAATCTGTCTGAAAGAGATGGTCATTGAGAAATACGGCATTGAGGCCTGGGGCAAATGCCTGCTCAGCACAGGTGCGACCAGCGATATGAATTTCGTTGCAACAAGCGATATCGATGACAATGATGTGGTCAAACTGATTGATGCCCTTTGCGCATCTCTTTCAATTTCCCGGCAGGAAGCGGCTGATGCATTCGGGGAATACTGGGTATGCAGCTTCTCACAGAGGGTGTACAGCCATTATTATCGTAAATACAAGAATGCCAGAGAATTTATCCTTGCCCTTGACAGCGTTCATGTGGATTCCACGCGGACCATTGAAAAAGCCAGTCCTCCCCGTTTTGACTATGCCTGGAAAGACGGCAGGACGCTGGTGGTGACATATAAGTCAAAACGAAACCTGATCGATTTATTCATCGGGCTGGCAAAGGGTGTCGGCAAACATTACGGCGAGTCGCTCTCCGTGAGAAAGATCGACAGTAACAGCTTTCAGATTGTATTTGAAAAACAGTAAGGATCAGTGCTGATCCTGCAATTCAATCAATGCCAGGTCGTGGGTGAAGAAAATAAATGATTTTGTGAAAAGGGAGAACAGCTTGGAGCATGCTTCGCTGTACAGGCTCATCTGGACCCGGTATTGCTCTGCTACCCCGGCTCGTTCATCCTCTTTCACCGGAAAAGTCTTGTAGTCGTAAATGAATGCAGTGCCGTTCTCAATGATTACCCTGTCGATTCGCCCTTTATATATCCTGTCACCTTTGTCCAGTATAAACGGCAGTTCAGAATAGGCAACAGGCTTCGGAAGAATGATGCTGTCAAGATGTCCGGAGTCTCTGAGTTTAGCAAAATCTCCCAGTACCATGGCATGGATCCTTTCCCGATCATCCGGGGACATGAATTCGTTGAGAAGGAGGATTTCTACACGTTCTGCCAGACGGCTGTAGTCTGTTATGCCTTTGGACAATTCATCAAAGAGCCTGTGGAAAATGATGCCGGGCAAAACCCAGTCCTGGCCGTGACGGGTCGTCGTCTCGAAATCCTCTGTAACCGTGACCCAATGCCGGGCTTCAGCGGGAAATGCAACTGTTTCCGTATAGGAAGGCCCGGAAAAAAATCGAGACGAATCAGGGGCCAGAATCTCAGGCGACTTCCTGCATGAAGCGAGAAAATCATGCTCAGATATGAGGTCAAAGAATTCGCTGACTGATTGTGGATCTGAAAGCATTCCGGGGAAGGCCTCCTCAAGGAGCCCGAACTTCCCTTTCATTTTGACCCTGTCGCTGCTGCTCTTTACCCCGGCCGACATGAACAGGTGGTCCATGGTCCTGGTCACCGCAACATAAAAGAGACGCTTTTCCTCTTCCTGTTCTTTTTCCCTGCGGAGCTGGTGGAGCGCGCTCTTTGCCCTTACGGCGTAGTCCTCCTCGTAAGCGAACCTGACAGTGTTATCGATTTCATCGAGAAACACCGCATCATTTCTTGGTGCCTTTGCCTCATCAAGAGACGGCAGAAACACCACAGGGAACTGAAGTCCCTTTGAACCGTGTACGGTCATTATCCTGACTGCATCGAGGCCTTCGGCATTAACATTTGCCTTTGATTCATTGCCATCACTTGCACGAATGAGGTCTTCTCGTATCTCTCCGGGAGACAAACCCTGTGCCTCATAATATTCAATGATGCCCAGAAACTTTTTGATGTTGGCGAGCCGCTGCATCTCCCAAAAGATTTTCCAGCCGCCGGTTTCGGTGAGGAAATCCTCGATGAGGACGGCAAGGGGAAGGCTGTTTTTCAGTGAAAGATATCTACGGAGCAGCGTGACGGCTTTCACAGCATGGGTTGCACCGGAACTTCGCAGATTTTCATAGAGGGATATTCGTCTTCGTGAAAGGAGGCTGTAGAGACGGGAATCATTCATTCCAAAAAGCGGGCTTCTCAGCAGCACAAAGAGACTGAAGTCGTCATGAGGGTCAGCCAGGAATGATACAAATGCTTTCAGGAGGGCAACCTCGGGTTCACCATAGAACCCTATGCCTCCGACTACGATATACGGGATCTTATATTCGAGGAGTGAGCTCTCGAATGATTCAAGGTGTGTCCTGCTCCTCAGGAGTATCGCTATGTCGCCGTACCGGCATTTCCGCGGGAACGCATCAGTATAGATGTCTGTCGCGCCTGTCATGGAGACGATCCTGCGGGAGATGAGGGAGGCCTCTTTGAGGCGGGTCATTTTGGCGCTCGGTTCAGCTTCGAAAACGAGGAGCTGAACACTTCCTTCTCCTTCCCTCGTCGGCTTGAATGGAGAATACGTGGTGCGCCAGGGCTCTGCAAGGGAGCCGTGCATGAGGGATCCGAACAGCCTGTTTGAAAAATGGATTATTTTCGGCAGGCTCCGGTAGTTGTCTTCTGCCTCGATGTAGACAGATTCTTTACCGAGCCAGTCATGCAGGCGGTCTTTTACTTCATGGAACACCGAGACATTTGCACCCCTGAACATGTAGATAGACTGCTTTTCATCACCCACAAGGAAAATCGTTGGGATTTTTCCCCGGGACCGCTTTGCCCCGATACCGGACCGCCACTCTTCTGTGAGCTTGTCTATTATTCTCCATTGAAGTGAACTCGTGTCCTGGAACTCGTCAACCAATATGTGGTCGGTATGTTCATCGAACGCATAGAGTATATTCAGCCACCCGGGGTTTGACGTCAGGGCGCTGTATGCAAGCGTTTCCATGTCGGAAAAGTCAATTGCGCGGATAACAGATTTTTTCTGTCGGTATTTTTCGTAGCACCGGCCGTACAGTTCGATGAGGCGGGCTTCTTCAGAATCAGGCATGTTGTCCTTTTCCTCGAGGATGAATTCGGCATAGGGTCTCCGTGCATGGATTGCATCAAGGGTGCGGAAGAGCAGTCCCCATCCTTTGAGCCCTTTCTCTTTGAGATAATCAAAGAAGACAGACGGACGATCTTTCTCCTCTCGTACAGCATCATAGACAGACTCTGACCAGAGCTGGGAGGCCATGGATTCATCAAGCACCTCGAGCGACGGATCAAGGTTGAGTTCCAGTGCAAAACGCTGGATCAGCTTTCTGCAGAAGGCATGTATTGTGGTAATGCGCATGAGGGGGCTTTTTTCCTTGATCTTATCAAAAAGGGCGCTGTTTTCTTTCTGGAGAATATTGAGTATGCGGTCCTTCATTTCAGCAGCGGCCTTTTCAGTGAAGGTGATCGCAAGGATTTTCTCGATCTCTGAACCGTTTTCAAGGAGGCTTATATATCTGCGTGCGAGCTTTTCGGTCTTCCCTGAACCCGCAGGAGCAGAAATGATGATGCTCTTTTTTGTGTCAAGGTATGCGTCCACGTTCCTGCTGCTCATGATTGTGTCTTTCCCGGTCCAGCATGGATGAAGGGGCAGAACGGCGCCTCAGGACAGCTGTTGCAGTAAAACTCCTCAAGGGGATGTGCGAAGAACTGTCCGTCGGCCATGAAGGTTGCAGTGTCTTTCAGGAATCTGAGAGCGGCCTTGATGTAATCATCGAGAGCGTATTTGTCCCTTTTTGTCGGGATCCATTTTACGTCTATGTCCTTCATGGAATAAATCCCTGCCTTATCCACATGCATGCCGTATGTACTCAGTATTGCCGAGTAGAGGGGCAGCTGAAGTTCAGTGCCCTTTCTGATGATATCCGCACCGATGGTTGCCGTCCCTGTTTTATAGTCAATGATCCTGCAGGTGCTGCCGCTGCAGTCGATCCTGTCGATCTTCCCCTTCAGCGAAATGCCGGGGAGTACCTCTGCATTGACGTTCATCTCAAGTCTGTACGGTGAGAATCCCTCGTCTCTCAGGTTTGCTTCAGTTTCGATGATATCCGGGAGCAGTTCCATGAAGGAGGTCCTGAGAAGCTGTTTCCAGTATGGTTCCATTACGACTTCATCGAGGACTGCATTGACCGAAGACAGGGCCTTTTCCTGGAAGCGGCTTGTACTGTCAACAGGCTCCTTCATGAGGAGTTCCATTATCCTGTGGACAATCGTGCCGAGGGTTTTCGCCTCGGGTTCGTATGCGGCTATTTCAGATGCCTCAAGGTTCAATATCCTTGAAAGGAAGAACCTCCTGGGGCATTTTCTGAATTGGTCAATATCGGTTACACGGAGAGGCATCGCGAGGTCTTTCACTGCAATTGCAGCTTTTGATTTTTTATCGAGGGCAACCTCTGTCATAGTGTTTGAGAACAGGTTCCCGCCCTCTCTTGACTGCTGTTCTGCCACTGAAAAAATGCCGAAAATATTTTCAGTACGTTCACTGCCCCAGGGGAGATATGGTGAGGGCAGGAAAACCTTGTCCCCTTCCATTGCAGGATATGAGAGATGTCGGTTGGCCGAAGCGCCTGCGAGTCTCAGGAGGTTCAGTTTTTGTATTAGGAGGTACTGGTTCAGGCTGATGAGGCCGAAATCTGTCCTGACCGTATCAGGGAGGATATGATCGATAGGAGGCTTCGAAGGCATATCACCGTCCTTCAGGCCGCAGAAGTAGAGGTAATCAGGCTCAAGCCCTCTTGCTTCAAAGAAGTCCATCACCTGGATCCCTTCGCCTTCCTCAACATGTATTTCTGCGTTAAGAACATGTCTGAGGTAATCGGTGAATTTTTTGAGAGAAACAGTTTTCCTGTCAAAAAGGTCGGAGAGGAGGCTCATGCGGTCAAGCGCCTTGTTAAGAATGTCTGCATCGCTTTCATCGGCATCGAAATGCAGGGCAGACAGCAATGTTTTCACCGCAGCGCTCAGGGTGTCGAAACCGGAGGAATCCCTGATCGTTTCAAGGCCGGAAAGCATGCCAAAAACAACTGAGAAGGCCTCCCGGACATCGTCTTTGAGGTGTTTCAGCCGATCGGGAATGAAAAGATTTTCCCATGAGGCCCTGCTGTTGAGAATGCCGGATCTTAATGAGAGGGAAGGGATATATTCCCTGAGCACCGCAGGGATGCTCCTGAAATGAGGAGAGGAGAGCACAGCGGTAAATGGCAGTCTCGGGTAATCATTTGAAACAGATTCCAGAAGCTGAAGCACATCCCGGAAAGGCGCCTTTCCTGCAGCCGGCTTTCCGGAGGAGAAAACACACGGCAGACCGTATCTCCTGAAAACACGTCCCATGAGCTGTTCGTATGAAGCAATCCTGGGCGCAGTCACGAGGATGAAGTCTCCTGCCCTGAATCTTCCTGATACAAAGTAGTTTTTTATATGCCGTGCTGTACCTTCTATTTCTTCCTCCGCGCTGCTGTATGAAACATAAGAAAGATCAGGGGGGGGATGCTCCTCCATCGTTATCTCGGTTGCATGGAACTGATTTTTTATATAGTCGGGAAAGCCGGTTGAGAAGGCCGCCGCATAAGGGACCGCAATCAGCGTTGTCCCTGATCTGCTGACGAGCACTTCAAGAATGTTCTTTTCCGCTGTTGTCATATCATAAAACCCGTCGGCTATCAGCACTGAAAATTTGCTGAGGCTGTGCTCCATGGTGTTCCTGCCGAACTGCAGGATGTCATTATCGTCAAAGAGCTTCTGTCTGCTGAGCAGGTCCTGGTAAAGCTCGAAAACATCCAGTGCATCATGAAGTCTTTTTAAGGCATCCTCATGCAATCCTTTATTGCTGAATGTCTCTGTGAGTTCTGCACGAATCTGAGGAAGTGGTTTAAAGGGATGATACTGCTTGAGCTCCTTGAGCAGTTCCGAGAGCACTGCAGCATATCCTGTGCTGTGACCTGATAGTTCGGATATGACCAGCGGAACAAATACTGACGGCAAATGCCTTGCGGGCATTTCAATCCTGAAGAAATGCTGTGCTATCCGGCTGAAGGTAAAAAACCGCGGCGGTATATACGGGCTCCTGGCTCTGGCGTGAAAAATCTTCTGGGCAGCCATGAGTTTCTGTTCGGTTGGCGCAAGGTAGATGATTTTTGAATAGTCTGGCCAGGGCACTTTCCCGAGGGATTCTTCTGCGAGAAAGTCAGTAGATCCCCGGTGAGAGAAGGGCACTGTATACATAACAACCGGCTTCTGCGTTTTATCAGCCATTATTGCTTTATAGAATAATGCATTTCCGGAAGTCTATACAACAGACTCTGACCGCAAAGCAATGAGAAATATGTTTGTCTGTAGTGTATCAGGATAGCGCAGGGCTGTTTGAAAAAGCCTGTCAAATCTGTATCAAGGTCAATCTTTCAAGGTAATTGCCGGTGCAGTAACATGCGAAACGCCGAGCCCTGAGAGAGCGGATTTTCCCCTGACTGTCAGATCAGTTGTGAAATGGAATTCATCCCTGCCGTCAACTGGATAAGCCTTTATGCGATAATGGGTCCCCCACGGTTTTTCAGATACCATGACATTTACCGGTCGGTCCAGCTGCAGGTAAGGACTGGTCAGTGCAACGTCAAGGAGCCTGCGGCGGACTGCCTGCGCGTCATGCCGGGGGTCCAGAAAAAAATCAGCAATGCACAGGTGGGTGTGTTTTCCGGAATTGGCATTCGAAATACTGGAGTTCCATATTTTCGAATGAGGAATGTTGACCAGCGTGTCATCAGGGGTCAGTACGAGAACGGAGCGGAGGCCAAGAGACTGTACCTCCCCGTAGACTTCATCAACGGTTATCCAGTCGCCGGGACGGTAGGGCTGTTCCCATACGGCTACGATGCCGGCGATGAGGCTGCTGAAGTAATCCTTGAAAGCAAACCCCAGCGTCAGTCCGACAGCACCGAAGATTGCAATGAAGTTCTGGACGGTAGGTTTGATAATAAGAGGAACAATGCTGAAGAAGGCGGCAATCAGGATGGTCAGGCGGAAGATAGGTATCATCGGAGGAAGGATGAGTCTGAATTTGCCGGGGACCCGTTTTGCAAGTGCAAGGATCAGCCGCTGCAGGATATAAATCATCAGGAAAGCACCTGCAATGATCGATGCGATCAGCAGAAAACTGATGTTCTGGAATTCATGGAATACCTGATAAAAATTATTGCCGCTGCCGGTCATATATGCCTCCTAAAGCATATCCGTCAGATAATCCTCTGCAGCCAGATATTTTTTTACTGCAGGATATCCTGAAAGGGTTGTGCGCCAAAGTCCGTTTTCTTCCTTGATCAGTCCTGCCTGAAGCAGTCTTTGCAGGCTCTTGACGGCGGTTGACTGCTGAATCGAGAGCATCATCGGAAGAACATCTTCGTGAATGCCGCCATGGAGGAGCACGGCGTGGAGAACAAAAACATCTGTTTTGGATATCTCATGCGGGATCGCCGGCAGTTCAGTCTGTGCCCATGGGCGGACCCAGATAGTGAGCCCCTGATCCATTTTTGCAGCCCTCTGTGCTTCGTCTTCGATGATTGCATCGGCTGATATCTGAAGACAGTTCCTCCATATTGCCCAAGCCACAAGGGGGATGCCGTTGCTCCGCGCAGCGATTATCTTGAGTAAATCGGAAGATTCTTTGTCCCTGTATGTTTCGGACTTTTCCTTCTTATTGCCGTCTGCCTGATTTACCGTAAGGATCGCCTCTCCGTTGTCAGATTGCCTGAAGATTAAGGTATGTTTGCAGGTTGTCTGTGCCATTGATCTGAACCAGTGCTCAAGGCGCTGGCCGTCGAACGGTCTGAGAATAAGCGGGTTCCGAAACTGAGAATCAATGGACAGAACCCTGCTCAGATAGGACCAGGCCCAGCTGTTGCAGCCGATGATGTAGCGTTGATTCCTTTCCCATACAAAATCGAGGAAATCACGGACAAGCGTCAGTCCGTCAGTGTGCCGGATAAAACACCGTTCAAGTTCAGGTATTACAACCACCGTGTTTTCGCTGTCTTTGATCACCGAGAGCCATTCTTTGCCTCCGGTGAGTATCTCGGTAGGAGAAGGAGGCTCAATGAATTCCCATTTGTGGCTGAGAGAGAGCTGCTCCATGGTCTGTCTCGTGCCGCTCCCGGGAGCCCCGATGATAACCTGGGATGTGTATTCGGGCTTTTCAGCGTTGATCCATGGCAGGACCGCATCATGCAGCGCAACCGTTTTATCCTCCCAATCAGGTGGCGGTGCTACGGTATCAAGCATCTGCTGGGGGATTGAACGAAGTTCTGCATGGATATCGACAGAAACTCCAGCAGGCTTTCGGCGTCGTAGCCAGTCCATGAAGGCCTTAGCCCCTTTGCGCGCGATCTCCGATTTCGGCTCTGAAAGCCGTTCATAACTGCCCAGCGGGATGAATTGCCAGAGGTCTTTCATGGTTCAGTTAAATACACATTTGCCGTTTTGATAGAGTATACAGTATTGAGAACGAATAAAGTCATTACATATATGGTACTAAAAACAGGATGCCAATACAAAAGAAATCAATGCTGCAGGATAAATCTTTTTCTGATACGGGCTGCGACTGTCAATGTGAAAAATAGAATAAACGCACCGTTGATAACAAGCGAGAGGTCATAGGACAGAAATTGATTGGAAAATCCCGAGCCGATATTGCCGATGAAAATGCCCAGGGTCCTGGTTATGTTGACCACCCCGTTGAACCCGCCCATCTGGTGCTCCGGAAAAAATTCCGAGGTCAGGATGCCTATGGAGAGGATTACGAGGGCGTCCCCAAGGGTGTGGAGCACCCGTATGGCAATCATCTGCTCGAAAGAGGAAACGAACCCAGTTGCAATCTGAAAAAGGCTTGATGACGCGAGCCCGGTAATGAGGAGCATGGTGATGTCCCGTGATTTATCAAAACGGTGACCGGCGACCGGCGAAAGGACAGCCATCCAGGTTCCGAGAATGAAAAAGACCAGGCCGATCCGGTTTCCGTCAAACCCGAGTTTCTCTTTCATCAAGAGAGAGAACGATATCTGCTCGACGCCGAAATGGGTGGCATATACCAGGGAAATCGAAAGGAGGAGGAGTATTTTGCCGTCTTTCAGGCTCGCATTTTGAACAAGGGACTGCCGTGACTTAAACGGCTCGCTGTCCTTTAACAGGAAAGTCATGGCAAACAGCACAAAGGCGAACAATATCGCCGTTGTAAATAGCGCATCGAAGGAATAATGCTGAATGATCAGGCCGCCTGCGAGCGGGCCGCATCCGAATCCGATATATGCTCCGGCCTGAAAAAAAGCTATTTTTTTTCCGCGCAGTTCAAACCCCATTACCTTTAGAAAGAGTGAGAAAAGAACGATATTCAGGGCAGAATATCCTATCCCGCCGACAAGGGCAAGCATGATGAGCTGGTAATACCCGTGGAACCTGGAAAGGCCGGTGATATAGAGAACGAGCAGTAATGCGCTTGCGATCGCAATTTTTTTCGGAGATACGACATCCGAGAGAAAGCCTGCAGGAAGAACCACGAGTATTGATGAGATTGAGAAAACACCGATGATAATGCCGATATGGTAATCACCGAAGCCGGCTGATTTCAGGAATATTGGAAGAAATGCGAATATCATCCAGTGCAGAAAAAGCAGCAGGAAGGAGCAGATGAAAAACGGCACGAGATCTCTAATGTTCTTCATACTATTTCCATATCTGTCATCAGCTGACAGATGGTCGGCGCTGTACAACCTCCTTATGGTGCACAAAAAAAGGAACTTTGAGCGAATTTATCATTTTCCTACATTGGGAACAGTTTTTTCAATGCGTTATAATAATATAAAAGCTTTTCCGCCTGCCGGATCTTAACAGGAGGTATGTAAAATGAAATATACAGGGATAAACCATCTTGCAATGGCGACCGGTGATATGGACAAAACAATACGGTTCTGGCGTGATCTCCTCGGTATGCGTCTTGTTGCCGGACTTGGGGAGCCGGGCTACCGGCACTACTTTTTCGAAATTTCGGAAAATGACTTTCTCGCTTTTTTTGAATGGCCCGATGCCCTGCCTGCAAAGGAAAAGGAGCACGGCAGACCGGCGAAGGGCCCTTTTATCTTTGATCACGTTTCATTCGGTGTCGCGTCAGAGGACGAACTCTTTGAGCTGAAAGACAAGCTGAATGCAGCTGGTCTATGGGTTTCTGAGGTGATTGACCATGGGTTCATCCACTCGATCTATGCATTCGATCCGAACGGCATACCGATAGAATTCAGCCACACCGTTCCTGGCGTTGACATCAGGATAAACCCCGCGATGCGTGATGCATCACCTTCAGCAGTGGCGAAAGAGGGTCCTGATCAGATCCCCGGCAGGTGGCCTGCGGTGTCGCAAAAGACACGAGATGCCAAAAGACAGGTCTATCCCGGAGCTGGCAGTGAATTCTTCCACGGGAAAAGACAATGAATGACACTCTGATAACTAATAACTAAAGGGAAAAGCAGATGAAACAGATAACATGGAACTTTGCTCCACTTTTTCAGAGCGGCGATGATCCGCAGATCGAGAAGCACCTGCAGCATATCGAAAGAAAGAGTTATCAGTTTATCAACACCTGGAAGGACCGTACAGACTATACGAAGATGCCTTCCGTGCTGAAAACGGCACTATCCCAATATGAAACCTGGAGGAGATTGTACTCGACCGACGGGGCCCCCGGGTATTATTTCTGGCTCCGCACCCAGCAGGACCACAATGATCCTGAGCTGAAGGCCCGCTTCAACAAAATCGATGAATTCAGCCGCAGGATAGGCAACGATATCCGTTTCTTTGAAATGAGAATTGCAAAGATCCCCCGAAGCCGGCAGAAAAGATTTCTTGACTCCCGGGAGTTAAAAAGATATCGCCACTTTCTGGAGAGGATTTTTGCCGAGTCTCAGTATTTGCTGAGTGAACCGGAAGAGAAAATACTGAACCTGAAATCATCGACATCGTATGCAAACTGGGTGCGGATGACCAATGATTTCTTGACCCGCGAGGAAAAAGAGGTTCTGCTCGAAACAGGCAGGAAAGGAACAAAGACCTTTTCAGAAATCCTGAGCATGGTGAGCCACCGGAAGAAAAAGGTGAGAGACTCTGCGGCGCGCGCGTTCAATCAGATCCTCACAAAACATGCCGATGTCGCTGAAGCCGAAATCAATTCAATCCTTGCGAACAAAAAAACAGATGATGAACTCCGGAAGGTCCTGAGGCCTGACCTCACCAGGCACATCAGTGACGATATTGATACTGATACGGTTGATGCACTGGTGGAATCGGTAACAGAACGGTTCGACATCTCCGGGAGGTTTTATGCGTTGCTTGCGGGGCTTATGGGGAAAAGGAGACTGCAGTATCACGAACGGAATGTCGAGTATGGCAGGATCGTAAAAAAATATGCCTTTGGCGATGCCTGCCGGCTTATCAGGAAAGTTTTCAGCGGGCTTGACGCTGAATTTTCAGATATCTTTGACGGTTTTCTGAAAAACGGTCAGTTTGACGTCTATCCGCGCAAGGGCAAAGGGAGCGGAGCATTTTGTGTGTATAACCTCATTTCACAGCCGACGTATATCCTCCTCAATTATACGGACAAGCTCGGTGATGTCCTCACGATGGCGCATGAGCTGGGACATGGAATAAACAATGAATTGATCAGGGCAAAACAGCATGCGCTGAATTTCGGCACCCCGGTATCAACTGCCGAGGTTGCAAGCACCTTCATGGAAGATTTTGTGCTTGAAGAAATCCTCTCGACCGCTGATGATGAACTGAGGCTCTCGATTATGGTCAGGAAGCTGCATGATGATGTTTCTACCATTTTCAGGCAGGTCGCCTGCTATCGTTTTGAACAGGAATTGCATCAGGCATTCAGGGAAAAAGGGTACCTGTCAAAGGAACACATCGGAACAATATTTCAGAGGCATATGGCTGCCTACATGGGAGATGCGGTGGAGCAGTCGCCGGGCTCCGAAAACTGGTGGGTCTACTGGAGCCATATCCGCATGTTTTTCTATGTATACTCATATGCGGGAGGGCTCTTGATATCAAAATCACTTCAGCGTTCAGTCAAGGACGACCCTGAATTTATCGGCAAGGTAAAGGAATTCCTTGCCGCAGGACTCTCCGATTCACCGAAAAACATATTCATAAAACTCGGGATTGATATCTCGGACAGAGCATTCTGGTCTAAAGGCATGCAACAGGTGGATGCGCTTTTGCAGGAGACTGAAACGCTTGCTGCACGAATGGGCAGGATATGAATGAACGGATATGCCGCCAGATGCAGTATTATTCTTTCTGTTTTATATTGCGCTTCCGGGGAGACTTTTTTTTCTCAGGTTTGACACCCCCGAAAACCCTGTAGTGTTCGTTGATGAGTAAGCGGATCTCTTCAGGGGAATTTACTATAGAGAATAAGGCAAGATCTTCTCTTCCAATGGTGCCGCTGGACACCAGAGTCGTCTTCATCCAGTCTATCAGCCCTTTCCAGTATTCAGAGCCATACAGGATGATCGGAAACGATTCTATCCTCTTTGTCTGCGCAAGGGTGAGCGCTTCAAAAAGTTCATCCATGGTGCCGAACCCTCCCGGAAAGATGATGAAGGCCATTGCGTATTTTATGAACATGAGTTTTCTGATAAAGAAATAGCGGAACGACAGGGGAACGTCCTGGTATTTATTGGGCATCTGCTCTGTCGGGATTTCAATGTTTAAGCCTACAGAAGGTGCCTTGCCTTTTTTTGCACCTTTGTTGGCCCCTTCCATAATGCCAGGGCCTCCTCCGGTGATGACCGCAAACCCGTCGTCTGCGAGCATTTTTGCGACAGCAACGGCAGCCTCATAGCATTTATGACCCGGCTTCAGGCGTGCACTTCCGAAGATTGTTACTGCAGGACCGAGGTCATGCAGGGTTTCGAAGCCTTCCACAAGTTCAGACTGAATACGGAATACACGCCATGTTTCAGAGGTTTTAAGATCTTCCATAGTACAACAGCTCCTTTATCAATATTTGCTGACAAACCGGTTCCGGCAGATGTTTATTTTTTCAGTCCCAATGTACTCAGCAGCTTGGTCATGTCGAATTCATTGCCGACAATCTCTTTGGTCTTGAGGACTTTTTTCTGTTCTCGTATCCGTATCTTGCCGAGTACTGACTCAATTTTTTCAACGGTGGTATAGGTGTCTTCGCTGGTTGAGATAACCGGGACCCCTTGCAGTTTCGCCTTGCCGATAATTACATCGTTCGTATACATACCGCCGGTAAGGACAATGCACTTTGTTGAAGTTTCGAGGGCAGCAAGCTGTATGTCAGAACGGTTGGCGCCGGTGATGACCGCCTTGTTTGCAGTCCTTCTGAAATATTTGAGCGCATTGTCAACATCCATGGCGCCGATTGAGAAATTCTCGATGAATTCATCAATGTGGTCTTCACAGCAGAGCAGTTTCCCGTTGAGGACCTCATTGAGCTGGCGCACCGTGATTGAGTCAAGCAGGATGTCTCTGTGCAGCGCAGCATAGACCGGTATGCCCAGTTTTTCGAGAAATGGCCTTACGGACTTTTTTATGAAATCATGGGCATGTTCGGGTATTTTGTTTATGACTACCCCGATGAAACTCTCTCCGAGGAGTTCGCGTGCCCCCAGAACAGAGTCGATCGAACTTTCTCCGTTCCATGGCTCAACCACTATTGTTTTGGCATGAAGGTGGCTGATGATCCTGAGGCTGTTTATGCCGAATACTGAACCTTCAAACAGGTCTGCTGCCCCCCCGACCAGAACGATGTCCTTGTCAGCAATCGAAGCAGCAGCAGTTTTTATCTTTTCAAGATTGTCCGATGGACTGCCGGAGAGTACACTGTTCTGCAGCTCAAAGGTCAGCACAAAAGGCGAGACAACCTCAGGGGGTTCACTGACAGAGAGCGATTTCCGCATAAATTCAGCATCAGCGTCTATTATGCTGTCATTGTGTTTCATAGGGATCTTGCCGAACGGCTTGATATAGCCTAAGCTGTAACCGGCTTCCTTAAGCAGTAGGCCGAGGCCAAGGGTAATCAGGCTTTTCCCTGAAAATCCGGTCATGGAAGCAATGTATAAGTAGTGCATTGACTATCCTCCTTTGTCTGTATGGCTTATTATAATCCTTGCGTCGAGTGCAATTGAACCTTTTTCGTGAACGACCAGTGGATTTATGTCCAGTTCCTCTATGGCAGGGAAATCAGAAGCTAGCGCTGAAAGTCTCAGAATGCTTTCGGCAATCGACTCAATGTCGGTAGGCTTTTCTCCCCGGACGCCCTCAAGGAGGCTGTAGGTCCTTATCTCAGTTATCATCTCATATGCATCAGCAGTGCTGAGCGGGACTATCCGGAATGCAACATCTTTCAGAAATTCGACGTAAATGCCGCCGAGACCGAACATAATCATCGGACCGAAAGTCCGGTCGCGGGTTATGCCGAGAATCACCTCTTTTCCCTTCCGAACAGTCTCGTATACCAGTATTCCGCTGATGAACGCGGACGGGACAAACCTTTTTGCATTCATGGTGATCTCAGTGAAGGCATCTTCAGCCTCCCGGGCCGAGTTTATTCCCAGCCTCACTCCGCCGATGTCGGTTTTATGGAGGATGTCAGGAGAGGATATTTTCATGACAACAGGGAACCCGATCCGTGCTGCAGCCTCTGCAGCCTCTGAGGGTGTTTTTACAAGCTGTTTTAAAGGAAAGCTGAACCCGTAGCTGGTAAGTATTTCCCTTGATTCGTCTTCGGCAAACTGCAGTTGTTTTTTCGATAGTGCGGCACGGATTTTCTCTGATACCGGCTCCCGGTCGGCCTGCACATGAGAAATGGTCTCTGCCGGTTTATTCTTCCATGAACGATAATCGTAAAGCCTTTTAAACGCCTTTACCGCAGGCTCGGGATAGGGGAAGTTCGGAATTGATGATGACTTGAGCATCTCAATTGATGAGCGGACCCGTGCTTCACCCATAAAGCTTGTAATAAAGGGTTTAGGAGATGAGGTCGAGGCATTTATTACTGTCTGTGCTGCATCATTTGCATCGATCATGGCCTGAGGTGTAAGGATAACAAGAAATCCGTCTACTGCAGGGTCGTGAAGCGCATGCTCCAGCACAGCAGCATATCTGTCAGCGGTAGCATCGCCGAGAATATCCACAGGGTTATAGAGCGACGCGTGTTTCGGAAGGAGAGATGCAAGGGTATTAATATTTTCCCTGGACAGATGGGGAAGGGTTAGATTGAAGTTCTCGGCAGCATCTGCTGCTATGATGCCGGGACCGCCGGCATTGGTAATGATAAGCAGGCGGTTGCCCTCGGGCAGTTTTCCGGAACTGAAGGCAAGTGACGTCTCAAAGAGGTCTTCAATCCCTTGTGCACGTATGACGCCGGTCTGTCTGAACGCTGCACTGAACGCGTGCTCGGAGCCGGCAAGGGCGCCGGTATGCGATGAGGCAGCGCGTGCCCCTGCCTGTGTGCCGCCTGCCTTCACCAGTATTATCGGTTTTATCCGTGTTGCCTTCTTTGCAATATCGAGGAACCTTCTGCCCTCAACGACGTCCTCAATATAGCCGAGAATGATATCTGTTTCAGGGTCGTCGATAAAATATTCGATAAAATCTGTTTCATTGAGGTCGGCCTTGTTGCCGAGGCTGATGAACTTTGAAAAACCTATGTTGTTGCCGATGG
>JBBIUL010000002.1:0-25765 GCA_037440265.1 Nitrospira sp.
AGGGCGGCATCATCTCTTTTGTTGAGCACCTGAACAAGAACAAGAACGTTTTGCACCCAAAGCCGGTCTATATTTCCGGCGAAAAAGACGGGATCGTTGCTGAAGTCGCTCTCCAGTACAGCGACAGTTATTCAGAGACGATCTATACCTTTGCAAACAATATCAACACCCGAGAAGGCGGCACGCATCTGATCGGGTTTAAATCTGCGCTTACCAGGACAGCAAACAGCTATGCCTCTTCCTCCGGCATCCTGAAAAACGGAAAAGACAATATTTCGGGTGATGATATCAGGGAAGGTTTGGCTGCTGTTATCAGCGTCAAACTGCCGAACCCCCAGTTCGAGGGACAGACCAAGATGAAGCTTGGAAACAGCGAGGCCAAGGGGATCGTTGAATCGATTGTAAATGATGCCCTGTCGACATACCTTGAGGAGAACCCCTCAATTGCAAGAAAGATTATCGAAAAGGCTGTGCAGGCTGCACGGGCACGCGAGGCGGCCCGAAAAGCACGGGAGCTTACCAGAAGAAAAGGCGCTCTGGAGGATACCGGGCTTCCTGGAAAGCTTGCTGATTGCTCAGAGAAAGACCCGGCATTGAGCGAGCTCTTTATCGTCGAGGGAGATTCTGCAGGAGGCTCTGCAAAACAGGGCAGAGACCGCAGGACACAGGCAATCCTTCCTCTCAGGGGCAAGATACTGAACGTCGAGAAGGCCCGCTTTGACAAAATGCTCAGCTCAGAAGAGATACGGATACTCATTACTGCGCTGGGCACCGGCATCGGGGCAGGAGATTTTGATATATCCAAGACAAGATACCACAAGATCATCCTTATGACGGATGCGGATGTTGACGGCGCCCATATCAGGACCCTGCTGCTCACCTTTTTTTTCAGGCAGATGCCGCAGATTATCGAGCAGGGATATCTCTATATAGCCCAGCCGCCTTTGTTCAAGGTGAAAAAGGGAAAGACTGAAAAATATATACAGAACGAGTCAGAGATGCAGAAAATGCTCTTTGAGCTTGCGGCAGAGGACATAGCCATACCGATAAAGGGACAGGAGGTCAAAGGAAAGGCCCTGGTTCCTTTTCTGAAGCGGCTTCTGAACTATGAGAAGCTGCTCGAATGGTTTGAAAGAAGGCGGAAGGACCCCGGTGTCATGAGGTTTCTGGTCGATGAAGGGATAACCAAAGAGATCATGAAGGACAAAGAACGCCTGAAAGCTGTTCTTGAGAAAATGCAGAAGGCAATTGCCGGACTGAATGTTGAGGCACTGAACGTTGATGAAGAACACGGTGCCTTCAGTGTTGCAATTCGCAGGCAGAACTATAAGGTTGTTCTGGACGTTAATTTGCTCGTCTCCCCTGAGTTCAGGGAGCTCGAGAGCCTTCATGATTTTATTAAAGATATGGGCAAAGCACCGTATCGGATAACCACAAAAGACGGGCCAAGAGAGGTGGGGTCTACAACAGCGCTCCATAACTATGTTTTTGAGACTGCCCGCAAGGGGCTCTCTATTCAGCGGTATAAAGGGCTTGGAGAGATGAACCCCCAGCAGCTCTGGGAAACGACCATGGACGCCGACAAAAGGACCCTGCTTCAGGTCACGGTCGAGGACAGTGTCCAGGCAGACGAGATCTTCACGATCCTGATGGGAGACCAGGTCGATCCCAGAAAGGAATTTATCGTCAAACATGCACTTGAGGCAAGGAATATAGATATCTAGAGAGGATTGTACATTAATGTCAAAGGTACCGATAAATATAGAAGAAGAGATGAAGGTCAGCTACCTTGATTACGCCATGAGCGTGATCATCGGGAGGGCGCTGCCAGAAGTACGAGACGGATTGAAGCCGGTCCAGCGCAGGATACTGTATGCAATGTTCCGGGAGGGGCTGCTCCCGAACAAGAAATACTCAAAGAGCGCCGGTGTTGTCGGCGAAGTGCTCAAGAAGTACCATCCGCACGGCGATACCGCTGTGTATGATGCCATGGTACGGCTTGCGCAGGACTTCAATATGCGGTATACGCTTGTTGACGGTCAGGGGAACTTCGGCTCAATAGACGGAGACAGGGCAGCAGCATACCGGTACACCGAGGCCCGTCTTGCAAAGATAGCCGAGGAACTGCTCGCTGACATTGACAAGGAGACAGTTGATTTCACAACAAATTTTGATGAAACAACCACGGAACCGGCCGTGCTTCCCTCGAGGATACCGAACCTTATCATCAATGGCGCTGCGGGTATCGCTGTCGGCATGGCAACCAACATCCCGCCGCACAACCTGGGAGAGGTTATAGACGGGCTTTTGCTTCTGTTAAAGAATAAGAATGCCACGGTTGAGGAGCTTACGGAGTTGGTGAAGGGGCCTGATTTCCCTACCGGCGGCATGATCTATGGAACCGCAGGGATCAAGAGTGCATATGCCTCTGGCAGGGGCATCATCAAAATGCGCGCCAAGGCCCGGATCGAGCGCGAACACAGGGGCGGAGAAAACATCATTGTCACGGAAGTTCCTTATCAGGTGAACAAGGCGAGGCTTATTGAAAAGATCGCTGAACTGGTCAGGGAAAAGAAGTTGGAGGGGATTTCAGACCTCCGCGATGAATCTGACAGGGACGGCATAAGGGTCGTTATAGAGCTGAAACGTGGTGAGATGGCTGAAGTTGTGCTGAACAACCTTTATAAGCATACCCAGATGGAGAGCACCTTCGGCATTATCATGCTCGCACTTGTCGGCGGACAGCCCCATGTGCTCGGGCTCAAGAAAATGCTCACTTATTTTCTCCAGCACCGGCGCGATGTTATCCTCCGGAGGACGCGCTATGAACTGAGGAAGGCTGAAGAACGGGCGCATATCCTCGAAGGATTAAAGATAGCGCTTGATAATCTGGATGAAATCATAGCCCTTATCCGTTCTGCCAAGAGCCCGGAAGAAGCCCGGCGCGGCCTGATGAAACATTATCCCTTGACAGAGGTCCAGGCCCAGGCCATTCTGGACATGAAACTCCAGAGACTGACCGGGCTGGAGCGGGACAAAATAATAACGGAATACAAAGAAACCCTGAAGGAGATTGAAAGGCTGAAGGCAATCCTCGGCAGCGATGCGCTTGTATCGCAGATCATACGGGATGAACTCAGCGAGATCAAGGAAAAGTATGCGGATGAGCGGAAAACAGAGATCGTCGAGGAGACAAAGGAGATAACCATCGAGGATCTTATTACCGAAGAAGAGATGGTTATCACGCTCTCGCACGCAAGCTATATCAAGCGGAATCCCCTGAGCGCATACCGGAGCCAGAGACGGGGCGGCAAAGGGCTGATGGGGATGGAGACAAAGGAGGAGGATTTTGTTGAACAGCTTTTTATCGGTTCAACACATGATTACATGCTCTTTTTCTCAAATATGGGACGGCTCTACTGGCTCAAGATATATCAGATCCCCGAGGCTGGACGTGCGGCAAAGGGCAAGGCCCTGATTAACCTCCTGCAGCTTTCACAGGGAGAACGCATAACCACGGCGCTCCCGGTCAGGGATTTCAAGGAAGGCTATCTCGTTATGTTTACGAAGAACGGGACGGTGAAAAAGACTGCGCTTTCGGCATACAGCAACCCGAGGGGCCGCGGCATTATAGCAATCTCTCTTGATGACGACGATGAACTGATCGCGGTCAGGAAAACCACCGGCGAAAACGACCTCATTATATGCACCCTGAACGGACTGGCGATCAGGTTCAATGAGGCAGATGTCCGTGATATGGGAAGAACCGCAAAAGGGGTACGGGGGATAAAACTTTTAAAAGGCGACGCTGTGGTTGCGGCTGAGGTGGCTGAAGACAAAACAACCTTTCTTACTGTTGCGGAAAACGGTCTCGGGAAGAGGACCAAGATTGAGGACTATCCTCTCCAGCGCAGGGGCGGAAAGGGAGTGATATCCATCAAGCTCGTTGGCAAGGGCAGCAGGGTTGCCGGGCTTTTGCAGGTACGGGATGAGGATGAAGTGGTGATGATTGCAGATACCGGCAAGCTTATACGTACAACAGCGCAGCACATTTCCATACAGGGCAGAAACACCCAGGGCGTGAAGCTCATGGATACGGCCGACAGGATTGCCAGCATCGCGAAGGTGGTCGAAAAGGATTAGCGGGCAGTGGTACTGTTCCGGTAGCCATGGAGATTCCTGCTGACCTGCTGAGGAAAGGGCTGAGAGAACTTGGCATTTCGTTTACCGAACATCAGACAGAGGCTTTTCTTTTTTATCTCGAGGAGCTCAAGAGATGGAATAAGGCCTATAACCTCACCGGATTGAAGACAGACCGTGAAATCATTATCAAGCATTTTTTCGATTCTCTGCTGTTCTTAAAAGCGCTGCCTGAACATGTACGGTCGCTGGCTGATATAGGAAGCGGTGCAGGGTTCCCGGGTATTCCTCTTAAAATAATGTATCCTGACCCGGTGGTCTATCTGGTTGAGCCGTCAAAAAAAAAGGCGGCTTTTTTGCGGCATGTATGCAAGCAGCTCCGTCTCCCTGACGTTGAGATCATCGACCGTAGAATAGAAGAGGTGACGGATTTGAAGGTGGATGCTGCGGTGACAAGGGCCCTTTTCAGCATTGATGATTTTCTCAAAAAAACGCAGGGTATTGTTAAAAAAAAGGGGGTCTTGATTTTGAGCAAAGGCCCGAAACTGGCAGAAGAACTTCAGGGGGTCCCATCGGACAGGATATCAACCCTTGATGTAAAACTGCCGCTGCTCAATATCATACGGCATCTGGTTGTTATACAGGCATGACGGGGCCATTGCCCTGCCAAAACATTCCTGTGCTACAATGAACAATGTCTGACCTGTTAAAAATCACCGTTACCTTTTGCCTTATCCTTTTCTGTCTCAGGAAAAAACTCCACATAGGCTATGTCATGATGATCGCCTCTGTTGTTCTCTTTGCCCTTTATATCATGACTCCGGCACATGTCTACGGAGCGGTCAGAAACACGGTGATGAACGCCATAACCCTTCAGCTGCTCCTTGCGCTCTCCCTGATCAGGATGTTCGAGATAATTCTCCGTGAACAGAATGTTCTGTCAAATATGATGAAGACCGTAAAAGAGGTGTTTCCCAGCAGAAGGGCGGTGATTATCTCTATGCCTGTTCTGATCGGCATGCTCCCTTCACTCGGCGGGGCATATTTCTCTGCACCGATGGTCAAAGAGGCTACGGAAGACCTGAACATGTCGCAGGAAGAAAAGACATTTATCAATTACTGGTTCAGGCACCCCTGGGAGTACATCCTGCCTCTCTACCCGGGGATACTGCTTGCTGCCGCAATAGCAGATATTCCGCTCTACCATCTGATTACCGCCAATCTGCTCTATGCCCTGGTGATGGCTGTGACCGGATTTATGTACAGCATGAGGGGCCTCGGGAAAAAAGAGAAAAAAACAGCCCTTTTTGATAAAGGTACTGTTTCGGAATCATTCAAGGTGTTAAAAAAGGAAGGTCTCAGCTTTGTCCCGATTACTGCGGTGCTTTTGATGGTGGTCTTTTTGCATGTGCAGCTTCATTATGCCCTTTTGGTTCTGACGGTTCCCCTCCTGATATTTTACAGGTACCGGCCCCAGGATATGCTCCGCATAACGAAGCATGGTTTTGCCTGGGAAGTGTTTATCCTCATCGCCGGGGTCATGCTGTTTAAGGAGACCATGGAGGCTTCAGGGGCGGTCAAAAATCTGAGTGCTTTTTTTGTTGAAAAAGGAATTCCTGTCCTGCCGATAGTTTGTCTTCTGCCGTTTCTTGTCGGGCTTTTGACCGGCTTGACGGTCGGTTTTGTGGGAAGCACTTTCCCTCTTCTCATAAGCCTGGGCGGAGACAGCCTTGCTCATATCTCGCTTGCCTTTGCAGCAGGGTTTATCGGGGTGCTCCTGTCACCGGTGCATCTCTGTCTTATCCTTACAAAAGAGTATTTCAGGGCAGACCTTTGGGGTGTGTACAGAAAGATTATTCCGGCGAGTGTACTGATTTTTATAGCTGCCTGCATTGAATATCTGGTAATAAAATAAACCCGGACAATTGTGATATAGTACAGTTACATGCTCAGGGAATTACGGATACAGAACCTTGCAATCATTGACAGCCTGACGGTTACGTTTCACAAGGGCATGAATGTGCTGAGCGGAGAAACCGGTGCCGGGAAGTCTATTATCGTTGATGCGCTGGGACTTGCCCTGGGGGACAGGGCACAGACAGACATGATCAAGTCCGGGTCACCGGAGGCGTCAGTGCAGGCATATTTTGAACTCGGTCATGACTGCGCTTTGCCGGATATCGGGATCGACCTGTCAGAGGGTATTTTCATAAGAAGGGTTCTCTCTGCGACCGGCAAAAGCAGGGCATATATTAATGACTCGATCGTCACCCTTCAGACCCTGTCGGACATCGGAAAGACGCTGGTCGATATCCAGAGCCAGCATGAGCACCAAAGCCTTCTCTCCCCGGAAAAGCAGCGAATACTGGTAGACACCTACGGCAGGCTCCAGGAAGACCTGCAAAGGGTTGAATCTCTTTACCGCGAGCAGCAGACCCTGCAGCGTGAACGGGATGAGCTGAGCAAAGACATGAGGGACCGCGTCCAGCGGATAGACATGCTTACGTTCCAGATAAACGAAATAAATGCTGCGGCCTTGAAACCGGGAGAAAAAGAAGCGCTTCAGGAGGAGCGGACAATGCTGGCAAATGCCGGCAGGCTCCATGATCTGCTCGAAAGATCCTATGCCCTTTTGTATGATGCTGAAGGCTCCTGCACTGAAAGGCTTTCACAGGTCCTTGCAAACCTTGGGGAGATGCAGGCCTTTGATAAAAACATAGAAGATACGGTAAAGATGCTGGAAGCTGCCAAACCGCTTGTTGATGATGCGGTGTTTTCCCTCAGGGGGTTCAGAGAAAAGTACGAAGCAGAGCCCGGACGTCTGGAAACAGTAGAAGACAGACTCGAATTGATACGGCGGCTGGAGAAAAAATATGGAGAAGGTGAAGACAATATAATAAAGCACAAGGTTGCGGCAGAAGAAGAGTTACAGGGGCTTGAATCATCTGATGAGCGTCTTTTGTCTGTTCAGAAGGCTTTGGCACTGAAAGGAGATGAACTGCTGAAGGCAGCGCAGTCTTTATCTGAAAAGAGAAAGAAGACCGCACTTAAAATAAAAAACCTTATTGAAGATACGCTCAGGGAACTCGCATTCGGCAATGCCGCATTTGATATAGCCGTCACAGTGGAACCGGGAGATGACGGCGCCTGCAAAATAAATGCAACAGGGATTGACCGGATAGAGTTTCTGTTTTCTGCCAATCCCGGGGAACCGCTGAAGCCGCTTGCCAGGATTATATCCGGCGGGGAGCTGTCACGGGTCATGCTGGCGCTCAAGAGCATCCTTGCCGATGTTGACAATATCCCGGTTCTGATTTTTGACGAGGTGGATGCAGGTATCGGAGGGACAACAGCAGAAAATGTCGGCAGGAAACTTGAGGCGATATCAAAAAAACACCAGCTGCTCTGTATAACGCATCTGCCCCAGGTTGCAAGCTTTGGTGATTTCCATCTGAAGATCGAAAAGACTGAAAAAACCAGGAGCGTTCGGGTAACGGTCAAAGAGCTTGCAGGCAAGGAAAGAAAGGACGAGATTGCCAGGATGCTGAGCGGAACGATCACAGACATTTCACTCAAACATGCAGGGGAACTCCTTGGAAGGCTGAAATGAAAGGGAAAATCACAATAGACGCCGAGCTCTGCAAGGGATGTTCTTACTGTTCTGATGCCTGCCCCGCAGGGGTTATTGTTATCAGCAAGCGGTTCAACCGGAGCGGATATTTCCCTGCAACAGCAAGACACATCGAGAAGTGTACGGGCTGTGCGATTTGCGCAACGATGTGCCCTGAAATTGCAATCGAGGTCTACCGCAGCAATATCAGAAAAACAAAAAAATAACCTGTCCGCGTGAAAAGATATAAAAACCTTCGTTTAAGAAAAGGCCCTTTCTCCTCTTTTTAAGTTGCTGAAATAAAGCTTCTGCGTTATACTTAACAAATTAACCCGTTGTTTTTAATGCAAAATCCGGAGAGAAAAGATGCCTTTTTTTGGAGAAGTTTTTTCCAGCGAAATCATCAGGAAGCCGGTCCTTGACCTCAGAGGCGAAGAGATAGGCAGGGTCAAAGACCTGGTGATTGTCATGGGGGATACCCTCCCCAAGGTGTCAGCGCTGATTATCGACAGAAAAAAACAGCTGTTTATTCTTTTCTGGAAGGACCTTGGCATTTTCAACAAAAAAATTATTTCTTCGAATATCTACGGCGACAACCTGCAGCCCTATGAGATGAGTGAAAACGACCTGTTGGTCGTAAGGGATATTCTTGACAAGCAGATTGTGGATGTCAACGGCGCCAAGGTGGTCCGGGTGAATGATATCAAGCTTGAAGGCCTGAATACCGATGCTGTGCTGCTGGCAATCGATGTCGGAGTGCGCGGAATTATGAGACGGCTTGGTGTTGAGCGCGGAGGAGAAGACCTGTTTAAACTGTTCAAGAAGAACCTTCCCTTTTCGCTCATAAGCTGGAATTACCTCCAGCCCCTTGAGCCGAAGCTGACAAAAATAACATTGACGGTGCCCCAGCAGATGCTTTCAGAACTCCATCCTGCTGACATCGCGGACATCATCAGCAGCGTCTCCCGAAAAGAAGGGGCCAACTTTTTTGAAGACCTTGATGTCGAGACAGCGGCAGAGGCTTTGTCAGAGCTCGAACCGGAGGTGCAGAAGGATATTATCAGCGGCATGGACAAGGAACGGGCCTCTGACATTATCGAGATGATGCCTCCTGACGAGGCAGCCGACATCCTGAGCGACCTGCCTGCCGAGAAGGCCCAGGAAATACTTTCCAGCATAGAAAAAGAGGATGCTGAGGATATCCAGGAGCTCCTCGGACATGAAGAGGATACTGCAGGCGGACTGATGACTACGGAGTTCATCGCGTATCCGCCTGATAGCACTATTAAAGAAGTGATAGAAAACTTCAGGAGGGACGCTGAGGAGATAGAGGCGGTATATTACATTTATGTGGTTGATGCAGGGGGAAAGCTGCTCGGCGCTACATCCCTCAGGGAATTGCTGCTGGCAGACCCGTCCGTTATGCTTTCTGAAATAATGGAGGCCAAGATTAAATCTGTGACTCCGCACGAAGACGTGGAAGTCGTGGCTGAGATTTTGTCCAAATATGATCTTGTGGCGGTTCCGGTCGTTGATTCGGACAATGCCATGCTCGGCATCGTGACTGTCGATGACATAATGGATGTTATGGAAGAGGAGGCGACTGAGGACATGTTCCATATTGCAGGAACATCCGAGGTCAGATTCGGAAACATTGAGGACGCCAAGCTGATCGACATAGTCAAAACCCGTGTGCCATGGCTTCTCCTCTGCCTTCTCGGCGGCCTGATTTCAAGTATCGTAATCAGCAGTTTTGAGCATACACTTACAGCTATTGTCATGCTCGCAGCGTTTGTCCCGGTAATAATGGGGATGGCAGGCAACGCAGGCCTGCAGGTTTCCACAACCATGGTCCGCAACATAGGGCTTAATTCAATTAATAATTACTGGCGGTATGCGGCAAAGGAACTGCTTGCCGGATTGACAATCGCAGGAATAACAGGGCTTGCTATTGCTGCAGCAGCAGGCGCCCTCAAAGGGATGCCGATGCTCGGCGTGGTTGTCGGGGTTTCGATGTTCCTCGCAATCAGCACTTCCACAATTCTTGCAGTACTGGTGCCGACGATGGCAGACAAGGTCGGGATTGACCCTGCGATTACCGCAGGCCCCTTTGTTACAGTGTTCAATGACATACTCGGATTAACAATATATTTTACAGTGGCCAGCATATTTATGAGCTACCTGTTATGAAAGGACAACCAGATGGTCAGGACAATTGAATGGTCAGGCAGGAGCGTGATTATGCTTGATCAGACAAAGCTCCCTCTTGAGGTCGTATATATAAAATGCGAGCGGTACGAAGAAGTTGCTGAAGGGATCCGGAAGCTGAGAATACGGGGTGCCCCGGCAATCGGAATCGCTGCTGCCATGGGGATTGCCCAGGGAGCACAGGATATCACCGCCGACAGCTTCGAACTTTTTCTAAACAAACTGGAACCGGTATTTCAGACCATGCTCGCAACCAGGCCGACTGCCGTGAACATCCGATGGGCAGTTGACCGGCTTAAAGGTTTTCTGGAACAGCATCGTGACGAAAGCATCGTCAGACTGAAAGAGCTTCTGATCGAGGAAGCCCAGAACATCCTGGACGAAGACATTCAGATAAACAGGGCGATCGGCAGATGGGGCGCACAGTTTATCAATGACGGCGACACAATCCTCACGCATTGCAACGCAGGGTCCCTTGCAACAGGAGGATACGGGACAGCAACTGCCCCGATGCTGGCAGCACGGGAGCAGGGCAAAAACTTTGAAGTTATTGCTGACGAGACCAGACCGGTCCTTCAGGGAGCTCGGCTTACCGCGTGGGAGCTTATGCAGGAAGGAATCCCGGTCACGCTCATAACTGACAACACAGCAGGGGCACTCATGAAAAGAGGAGAGATCGATCTTGCGATAGTTGGCACTGACAGGACTGCGAAGAACGGAGATGTTGCGAATAAAATAGGCACCTATACCGTAGCCGTGCTATGCAGGGAACATGCTATCCCCTTTTATGTTGCAGCCCCGTTGAGCAGTATAGATTTCTCTATTCAGTCAGGTGACTATATTCCGATTGAAGAACGGGACCCGGAGGAAGTTACCCATGTGTTCGGTACATGCAGGATAGCCCCGGAGCAGGTAAGAGTCCGCAATCTTGCATTTGATGTTACCCCGGCAAAGTATGTTACTGCATTCATTACTGAAAAAGGTGCGTTCAGACCTGAGGATATCGTTGTCCTTGCAGAAGGCGCAGAACCTGCAATAGACAGGGTCAGGATACGAATAAAGCCGTGAAAGGACGATAGCCTTGACATCAAATTATCCTCTGTCCTATCATCAGGAAAAATGAATTTAACCGAAGTTTTTGATCTATACGATGAACGGCTGCGCAGCGTAGAGCGCAGGATAGAGGAGCTCTTCAGCAATCGAGTGCCTTTTATCCCCATGATAGGCCGCTATATTACTTCGAGCGGGGGAAAACGGCTGCGGCCGCTGTTCCATCTCATTTGTGCAGACCTTGCAGGATACCAAGGGGAGAAAGCGGTCGAGATAGCAGGGATTATCGAATTGATACATACCGCCTCTCTCCTCCACGATGATGTTGTCGATACTGCTGACACCAGGAGGGGCAAGCCTTCTGCAAACGCTCTCTGGGGCAATCAGATTGTTGTCCTGGTAGGGGATTTTCTCTATTCGAATGCACTGCGCGAGGCGGTCATGCTCAGGAACCAGAAGATCATGGAAGCCCTCTCTTCAGCGACCACAAGGATGACCGAGGGGGAACTGCTCCAGATGAACAAAATCGGTGATCCTGACATAACCGAGAAAGAATATATCGAAATTATATCTGCGAAAACAGGCGCCCTTATATCTGCGGCGTGCCAGACCGGAGCGGTCCTCGGCGGGCTTACAGAAGAAAAAGAGCAGGCCCTGAAGGAGTTTGGCATGAAAACAGGCATTGTTTTCCAGATGGCTGATGACATCCTGGATTATATGGCTGATGAGGGAGAACTCGGGAAAAAACTCTGCAAAGACCTTGAAGAGGGAAAGATAACCCTGCCGCTTCTGCACGCGCTTCAGTCCGCTGACAGGGAAGAGGCTTTGGAGATAAAGAAGATCATCAAGGATGAGTTGTCGGAAAAAGGGGTGGAGCGTATCATGAGCCTCCTGAAAAAATACCATTCAATAGAGCGCTCTTTCAGAAAAGCACAGCTCCTGATCGACGAGGCAAAGGCAGACCTCTCCGTCTTCCCTGACTCACGTGAAAAAGAGGCGCTCATCGCCATGGCTGACTATTCAATGAAACGGGAAAAATGAAGCAGGAACTCCCACTGCTTGCGAAACAGTCGGTTGAAGAATATATTGTGAACCGCCGGGTGATCCCCCAGCCTCATGGGCTGCTGCCGGAACTGCAGGAAAAGGCAGGGGTTTTCGTCTGTATAAAAAAGCGTGGACAGTTGCGCGGATGTATCGGGACTTTTTCTGCGTCTACTGAAAACATAGCGGCTGAAACGATCCGGAACGCCATTGCTGCTGCAACACAGGATCCGCGTTTTCCCCCGGTTCTGGAAGATGAACTGAAGGAGCTGGAATATTCAGTCGATGTGCTTTCCGCACCGGAGAAAGCCGATGATTTGTCAATGCTCGATCCCCAAAAATACGGGGTGATCGTTGTGAGCGGCCTCAAGAAAGGGCTCCTTCTGCCTGACCTTGAAGGGGTTGATACGGTTGATGAACAGATCAGGATCGCCAAGCTGAAGGCAGGCATCCTGCCGGGTGAGCACTTTGAGGTCCTCAGATTCCGGGTTCACCGGTATACATGATTTCTTTGCAAGGCTGTTTAATTCAGGAGACGGCAGCTTGAACAGGAGCATCAGGGGCCTTTTGCGGACAATAGTGGTTCTGATATTGCTTGCGGCCGTATGTCTTGAAGGGTATTATATTTTTATCCTGAGAGATAAAATGGAAACACAGACAGAGGAGATGAAGAATATTTCCATACAGCTCCAGTTGCTGAAACAGGAAAAGGAAAATCTGCGAGAAGAGCTTTCATCAATAAAAAAATTGGCAGGAGAAGACCGCAATGGACATACCACTGAAAGGAAGCATCCGGAACAATAGTCTTGTAAAGCTGCTGGTATATCTCAACAGAAACAGGATGACCGGCACCCTTTCTCTTGAGACCCCTGTTTTTACCAAGAAGGTATACATAAGCAAGGGCGATGCTGTCTTTGCTTCTTCCACCTTTGAGGACGACCGGCTGGGAGAGATGCTCATCAAGGCAGGGAAGATATCCGTTGAGCAGTATGACAGGTCTGTTGAACTGTTGAAATCCTCAAAGAAGAGACAGGGAGCGATTCTCGTCGAGCTGGGCTATCTGACGCCGAAAGACCTCTTCTGGGGCGTGAAGTATCAGGTCAAGGAAATCATCCACAGCATGTTTTTGATAGAGGATGGCCAATACGAGTTTGCCGAGAGGGGAATACCGACTGAAGAGGTCATTACCCTCAAAATGAGCATGGGCAACCTTATCTATGAGGGAGTAAGAAAAATAGATAACTGGACGCGTATCCGCAACGAAATGCCTGAGACCGATTCGGTTTTTAGATTAAGCAGCGACCCGCTTACCCTTTTTCAGCAGATCGAGCTGAGTTCACAGGACAAAAAGATACTGTCGCTTGTCGATGGCAAGAAAACCATCAAAAACGTGATCGACGGGTCCTGGATGGGGTCGTTCGAAGCGCTCAAGATTTTGTATGTGCTCTGGTCACTTGGGATGGTAGAGCAGAGCGCTGCACTGGATCCCCGCCAGCCGGCTGCCATGGATCTCGGAGACGTGTCCGAGCCAACCATATCTCTCGACGACATCCTGCAGCCGCATACCGAGGAAGAAGAGGCGCTGCTCAAGAAAGTGGAATCCTTATATTCCCGTCTCGGATCGCTCAGTTCCGCTGACCTGCTTGAAATAAATGCATCAGCGGACAGCGAAACCATTAAGAAAAACTATTATAAACTTGCCAAGGAATTTCATCCGGACCGCTATTTTTCTTTGCCTGACCCTTCGATCAAGGAAAAACTTACTGCTATATTCGATGCATTGACAAGCGCGTACAATACCCTGAAAGATGATCATCTGAGGGAGGAATTTTTCAGGACCTCAGCGACAGAAGGAGAGGGGAACAAGGCAGATGACACACACCTGGCAGAAGAGCAGTTTCAGCGGGGCATTGCAGAGTTCAAGCACGGAAATTTCTGGGGAGCTGTTGATAACTTTAACGGGGCAGCAAGGCTTATGCCGAAAAGTGCAAACCTCTGGAGCTATCTTTCCCTTGCCTATTCAAAAATACCCGGTAAGCTAAGAGAAGCAGAAGAGGCACTGATGACCGCGATAAAACTGGAGCCTTTTAATGCGGATTATTATGCAAATCTGGGACTTATTTATCTCAAAGGAGGCCTCAAGAACAGGGCTGTCAGCAATTTCCAGAAGGCATTGCAGATCAGTCCTGCAAACGTAAAGGCTCAGAGAGGGCTTGAACAGGTCAGGAAATGACCTGTTTTCAAAAGCAGTAACGGCAGAGAAAGCAATAAAAATATATCCGGGTTTTTTATCGTCGAAACAAGCCGCTTCTGCCGCCGCGTTTTTCAACGAGCATGATTTCCGAGATTATCATTTCCTTATCAACCGCTTTACACATGTCGTATATCGTGAGTGCAGCAACAGCAGCAGCGGTAAGCGCTTCCATTTCAACACCGGTCCTGCCGGTTACCTTTACGCATGACTCGATATTGATTTGACATTTCTTCTGGTCGATGTCGAAATCAACAGTTACGGATGAAATATTCAGGGGGTGGCATAACGGGATTATTTCATGGGTCTTTTTAGCCGCCATAATGCCGGCTACTCTCGCAACCCCCAGCACATCGCCCTTTGAAGCCTTGTTCTCCTGTATCAGTACGATGGTCTCTTTTTTCATATGAACAGAAGCCCTGGCAATAGCTACCCTTTCGGTTTCAGGCTTTTTGGATACATCAACCATGTGGGCCTTACCGCTTTTGTCAACGTGGCTGAGTTTGTTCATCCCCCGATCCGTGACATGGGTCTTTTTTTCAGTGAGGCGAAGGCATGGGCTTCGACATTTCCTGTTTCTGAAGTCAGGCGGACATTCCTTTCTTTGCCGGCGTTTGTTATTGCGTGGCCCCTGGGCTTGACTGCTACGGAGAGCTTCAGGAGACGTTCCAGTTCTGTATCAGGCATGCCCATCCGAAGCGCCGACCTCAGGTCGATCTCGGACTCCGAGAAGAGGCAAGACCTGATTTTGCCGTCGGCGGTAATCCTGATGCGGTTGCAGCCGCCGCAGAAATGGTGTGTCAGCGCACTGATGAACCCTATGACCCCTTTCGCACCTTTCAGCCTGAAATACTTCGAAGGTCCGTTTTTTCTGAGCCTTACCGGCGACAGCGGAGCGATATGTTCGATAACAGCTTTGATCTCTTTTGTTGCAATGTATTTGTCAGGGCTCCAGGAATCGATGCTGGCTGAAGGCATGAATTCAATGAACCTCACCTGGAGCTCGGAGTCAATCGTTAAGCGGGCGAAATCGGCAATCTCGTCGTCATTAAGGCCGCGTATGGGCACCATATTTATCTTGACCGGGTTGAGCCCTGCCTGTTCGGCAGCAGCCAGTCCTTTCAATACGGTATCGAGGCTGCCATGACCGGTAATGTGTCTGTATCGTTCCGGCTTGAGCGAATCAATGCTTATGTTGATCCTGTCAAGCCCGGCTGCTGCAATATCCTGAGCAAATTTTTCCAGCAGCATGCCGTTGGTGGTCATGCTGAGGTCGGTAATGCCCTCGATGTTTTTGATTGACGCTATGAGGAAAGAAATATTTTTTCTGCTGAGAGGCTCACCGCCTGTCAAACGGATTTTCTTGATCCCCAGCCCGGCTGCGATTGTTATAATGCGGACTATTTCTTCATAGGTGAGGATATCCTGATGCCTGAAAGGCAGAACGCCTTCAGGGGGCATGCAATAGATGCACCGGAGATTGCATCGGTCAGTGATTGAAAACCTGAGGTAATCGATCTCCCTGAAAAAGCTGTCCTTCAGGGGTTTCATTTTTTCCTGACGGGTTTCTTGTCTATGTCCGAAAGTTTATTCCTCGCAAACTCTGCCTCCCGTGAATCAGGGAATTTCTCTATCAGTCTGTCAAGGATGATCTTGCCTGTTTTGTTGTCGCCGATCTCGAGGAAGGCAAACCCCTGTTTCAGAAGGGAGCCGGCGGTTTTTTCACTGTCAGGATATTTTTTCAGTACTGTCTCATATGCAAGGATAGCCCCTTCATAATCCTTTTCAGCATAATAGGTCTCTGCTATCCAGAACTGGGCATTGTCAGTGAGCTCATTTTTCGGGTGGTTTTTTATGAAGGCTTCAAACTTTTCCCGTGACTCCTTATGCCTGTTTTCCTTGAATGCCTTGTAAGCGGCTTCATATGCCTTTGTTCTATCGTCAAGCGAAATTTTTTCAGAAGGCTGGCCCTGTTCAGCAGGCCTCACCGGTGCTTTTTCATCCGGCACCGGTGAGGGTTTCTCTGCAGAAGAGTCTTTTGCAGGCTCAGCAGGTTTCGACTGGAGTTCAAGTGCATTGAGTTTCTCCCTGAGGGACTTTACCTGGTTTTCGAGTCCGGTTATCTGCGCCCTGAGCAGGTCTCTCTCCGAAGCGGAATCTTTCATCGTCTTTTCCAGGGAATATTTGTTTTCCTCGAACCGGCCCCGTAATTCCTGCAGGCCCATGGAGACCTGGGAGAGACGGGAGTTCATGTCAGCCTGGCTTTCGCGGACTGCAGAAAAAGAATCTTCCTTCACTGCAACCGCAGTCTTTTCCTTCAGCAGGTCAATATCTTTTTTTGCAGAAAAAGAATCCCGTTTCAGTTCATTGACTTCATTTCTCAGCACATTGAAGTCACCGCTCGTAACACAGGCAGAGAGAGACAACAGCAGGAGAATAGACAGATATCTCACTATTTGGTTCCCTTATTCAGGACAACAAAGTGAGCGCGTCTGTTCTTTGACCAGCACGTTTCGTTCTGGTCTGAACAGACCGGTTTTTCTTCTCCATAGCTGATCATGTCAACCCTGGAAGAAGGGACGCCGAGCGCAAGAAGGGCATCTTTTACTGCCTTTGCACGTCTGTCGCCGAGCGCCAGGTTGTATTCGTTCGTGCCCCGGTCATCGCAGTGACCTTCGATAGAAAGACGTGCAGCGCTGTTCTTTGTCATCCATGAAGCAACAGACTGCAGGACCGGTTTATAGGTGTCTTTCACATCGTATTTATCAAAATCAAACAAAATGTCCTGGAACATGCCAGCGGTTTCGGTGTACTGGGATGAAATGTCTTTAGCATCAACTGAAGCGACTTTCTGTTCAGGTATTTTTTCTGTCGGCTTCATTGTCTGCTCCTGGGTCATTTTATCCTGTCCCATGGTTTTTGTATCCGGCTGGGTCACTACTCTCTGTTTGCATCCAAAAGAAACGATCAGCATTAACGCAAGAACTCCCCAAAACTTTCTCATTGCATCCTCCTTATTGAATTAATTTGGCGACCATCTCGGGCCGAATGACTTTAACCCCCTCGGAGCAATCCTTTTCTGGGATTCCCCGTTTGCTCTCATGATATACACCCCTTTTGTTCCATCCCGGTCAGAAGAAAATGCCACATATCTTCCGTCAGGAGAAAAAGACGGGTCTTCATTGTTCCCAAATTCAGTCAGCTGATTGAGTTCAGTGCCATCGGGCTTTACAGTGAAAATCTGGTTTTTGCCACCTTGCCTTCCGGAGAAGACAATCCGGTCGCCTTTCGGAGACCAGCTTGGAGAGGTATTATAGGACCCCTCAAAGGTAACCCTCCGGATCTCTGTGCCGTCTGAGCGCATAATATATATCTGTGGACTTCCACCCCGGTCTGAAACAAATGCAATATGCGCTCCGTCAGGAGATACCGCAGGCGAGACCTCTATACCGAAAGATGAAGTCAGTTTTTTTGTCTTGTTCTGCTCAATGTTCAGGACGTAAAGGTCCGGTGTTCCTTCTTTTGTTGAAGAAAAGACAATAGTATCACCTTTTGGAAAAAAATCGCCTGCAAGGTTTGTCCCCTGTGATGCAAAAATCCTTCTTTCGGTCATTTTTAAAAAGTCTAACAGATATATCCCCCATTGTCTACTTCTTTCAGATGAATAGACGATTTTGGTACCGTCAGCCGACCACTTGGGTGTCAGGACAAGTGTCCCTTTCAATCCAAGCTTTCTGATCCTGTGGCCGTCCCAGTCCATTACATAGATGCCTTTTTCTTTGTCTTCTTCAGCGACAAAGGCAATCTTGCTCCTGAAGATGCCGGTCATGCCGGTTAAAGCCTTATAAATGTCATTGGAAATGGTGTGAGCAAGCTGCCGGATCAGTTCCTTTTCTGCCTGATATTCTTTCTTGAATATCTCTTTTGCCTCGAATGTGTCGTAAAGGGTTACAGCAACTGTGAGGTTCTGGTCACCCTGAACCGTGCCCTTGACAACCGCCTCTATGCCAAGCGGTGTCCAGTTTCTCGGATTAAAAGGCTGGGCAGGTGTTTCGATATACGAGGATTTGTCAATATACATGAAAAGCCCGGTGAATATCAGGTCCTCTCGTATGATTTCAGATATTTCTGTGCCTGAAGGACCCTGAAGATCATAAATGGCAATAGGAAATTTTTTTGTTCCGGGTGATGTTATGTCAATATAAACTTTAGCTTCAACGAAAGAAGTGAAAAGTGTGAAGTAAAAACTGAAAAGCAATAAAACAAAAAAGGTCTTTATGTTTATTGTTTTTTTATTTAGAAACTTGAAGCTTGAAACTTGAAATTTATTTTTCATGGATAAAATCTTATACCTATTTCCATTTCATATGGCGGCGGAGACACAGGGCTTGCCTTTGCAATTGCCTTGAGAGCTGACCTGTCAAAGATAGCGTCACCTGAGGTTTTCTCCATCCCCTGTACGGTGACAACCCCGTCTCTTGCAATCTTTACAAAAATAATTGTTTCAAGGTTTTTTCCTGCAAAATCAGGGCATATCCATTCCTGCCAGATTTCCCTTGTTATTTTTGCATAATAACTGTCAAACATCGTACCGTTTCCCTTTGTTCCGCCGGTTGAGCGGAGGGTTGATGGGACAGCTTCTGATGATGTCTGCTCTGTCCTGCCTTTCAGGGAGATAATTGAGCGCAATTGGACTAAGCGTTCTATTTTCTGCTTGGCCTTGAGTTCAGCGATACGGTCCTCGACAGCTTTCGTATCACGTTTATCACTTTTATTTGCTGGCGCCGGTTTTGCCGGGACTGCAGGAGGGAGTGGAGCGGCTTTTGCCTGTGTTTGTACCGTATTGCCTGAATCGGGGTTTGAAGCCTTGGAAGGAGAAACGAGATTAACCGTATAAGGGGACGGAGAGATAAACCGATTGGACTGTCTCAGCAGCAATAAGGACAGCATGAGGACGGTGAGGTGAAGTGCTGCAGAAAGAGCAGCAGTTTTCTGGAGCGTCGGGCCTTTCATTTATTATTAATTTTTGGTTCAGTTATCATTCCGAGCTTTTCTATCCCGGCCTCCTTTATTTCACCCATAACTTCAACTACCAGCCCATACGGAACATCTTTGTCTGCCTTCAGAAAAATATTAGGGTTGAGCTTGCTGATGGCCTCAAGCTTGCTGCGCATTTGCGGGATGGTTACCGGTGTTTCATTCATATACACAGTCCGGTCCCTCTTGATTATTAGGGATATCCGTTCCTCCGTAGGAAGGTCTTTTCCTTTTGCCTGGGGCAGGTCAACATCGATACCCTGCTGCATAAGAGGTGCAGTGACCATGAAAATGACCAGCAGCACGAGCATGACATCCACAAATGGGGTGACATTTATTTCTGACATGACATTTCTGTGTCTGCCTGTTTTCATTCGCTGTGCCTCGTAAACAGCTCAAGGAGGTCTTCGGAGAAATCTTCCATTTCTACGATCATTTTTCTTGCTGTGCTGAGGTAATAGTTATATGCAATAACAGCAGGAATTGCAGCGGCAAGTCCCACGGCTGTTGCAATCAATGCTTCGGCAATGCCCGGTGCTACAACAGCGAGCGAGGCTGACCCCGCAGAGCCGATTCCATGAAAAGAATTCATGATGCCCCATACTGTTCCGAAAAGCCCTATAAATGGTGTTGAAGACCCTGTTGTTGCAAGAAAGTTGAGATAGCGTTCAAGCTTTACTGATTCAAGCGTTTCATACCTTCTGAGCAGTCTTTTTATTTCTGAAGGATCTTTAACTATCTCGTCGGTGTAAACTGCCTTGAAAACATTTGCCATGGGGCTTAATGAGAGGTTTTTGGTTGCCTGGTAAAGGTTCTTGGTGTTTCTGTTTACACGGTAGGCACGCATGAAAAGCTCTGACTCTTTGTTGGCCTTTGAAAAATACTTCTGTTTAAAAAAAATGATTGCCCATGATACGACAGAAAAAAACAGAAGTATTATCAGCACTGCCTTTACTACATAGCCGGCCTGGAGTACTAACTGGAGAACAGAAGTGTTCATGCACTACCTCGAATTTGTTTTTTTAGAATTTAAAAATAATTCTTCACAAAAAGTCAAATTGCCAGACTGTATGTTATATATAGTAACACGGTAGAAAATAATTTGTTTCTGTTATAATATTTTGTCATTCCGGAGGGGTGGCTGAGCGGTTGAAAGCGACGGTCTTGAAAATCGTTGTAGGGGTAACTCTACCGTGAGTTCGAATCTCACCCCCTCCGCCATCAATTTCGTTGATACCTCTGATAATTTTTTCTGCAAATGTGTAGGTTCCAGTCACTTGACGGTTTTAGTTCGCAATGCCCTTCAAAAGCAGGTCTTCTTGACGATGCAGGAAGTAGCTTCAAAACGAGATGGATAATTTTTACAGAGAACAGTTTAATTTTTTCTTGAACATGCAGCTTTTTAGTGGTACACTGAAAACATTCAGCTCAGAAGGGGGGTGATAGGAGACAGTCCGGCAGTATCCCTATGGGGAGGTCATAGGTTTAAGAGTTTTTTGTTGGGTTAAGCTTCTATTTTTTTTAAAAGGAGGGGTTATGAAAGTATTGAAGTTGATTCTGGTACTGCTTTTCATCGCTGTGCCACTCACTGCTTCTGCACAAAAAGCAAAAACGATCGATGAACTTGCCAAGATGTATGATGTTTCTTCCTGCAAGGCATGTCATGCAAAGATTTTCGATGAATGGGAAAAGTCCATGCATTCTCGGTCCCTGTTCGGGACCAAGAGGACTATGGGCGGATTCAAGGGCTCATTGGAGGCCGGACTCTTTAAGGCATTTGCAAATGCAGGGGCAACGAAGGTGGAAGATGTAAAGATGGAGCATTTTGCGCAATGCTTTAAATGTCATCTGCCGCATGCTTTAAAAGATGGAACAGATGAGCTTGCACAACAGCTTGCAAAGGCCTTTGTTGATGCAGATGCTGCAACTTTGAAAAAGGTCGGCATTAACTGCATTGTATGCCATAACACAAAAGCCATTGTCCATAAATGGCAGGACGGCGAACCGGCAAAGGGTGTTATTTATGGCTCCAAGGATGGCGCGCATCCTGACAAGACCTTCACTGCGATGAAAAAGACCGCTATAATTGGCGAGGCTGTCATGTGCGGACAGTGCCACGGGACAGGCCCGAATCTTGAGTTCCCTCAGCCTTCCCAGTGCGCTACGGCTTATGGAAGCTATCTCCATGCGTATATTCCGGCTGGAGGCACGGAGACCTGCCAGGACTGCCATATGAAGAAGGACGGCAAAGGGCATCTTATGCCGGCGCACGGCGACAAGGATATGATGAAGAGAGGCATATCTGTTGATGTGGAAGCCTCTGCTTACAAGTTCCTCCTGAAGGCAGGAGATTCAATACCTAAGGCTGTTGTGAAGGTTAGTATGACCAATAACGCAGGTCATAGAATCCCTGACGGCTGACCATCTCCTCAAAGGCTGGTCCTGGATGTGACCGCTAAGACAAAAGACGGTAAAGAGCTATTTAAGGATTCCAAGATCTATATGACGCAGGCCACTAACAGCCGTGGCGACGCCATGATATATGGTGCCCATTTCAAGATGGGCTATACGCGTGACACAAGCCTGCAGCCGTTGCAGACAAAGGTAGAGACGTATGAAATCAATTTCCCTTATGAAGATGTGGAAAAAGAGAAAGACAAACCCAAGGTAAGGGAGATCAAGGCCAAGGAGATGGATGTAACAGTAGTCCTCCGCTATCAGCTCGATCCTGCTCCTGGGGAAGCCGGCAAGGACAGCTTCATTCTCCATGAGACTACGAAGACCGTAACAGTTAAGTAAGAATCTGATAAAAACAGGGCCTGTACCGTGATTTTGCGGTGCAGGCCCTGTTTTTTTTGATCTCCGGATTTGATTATTTGGCGAAGTTTGAGTTAATCTTAAACATGTGGAGAACAGTTCAATTATTCATATTTGCGTTTTTCATCATTATCCCCTTGTCAGCCGGAGCTGAATCGGGACAGGTCAATCTTACAAAAGGGGAACTCTGCCAGAATGGTGTAACGTCTCTTGTAAAGGAAAATGTCCAGAAGCTAAAACAGGAAGACACCTTGATAATATTCACTTTACCTGACGATGCTCACTATGTGAAATTTGCCATAAAATCCGAGAGTTTGCCTGTTGTATTTGAAACCATATCCGATAAAGACCTGACGCGCTTTATAATCAGACTTAAATAGCAATTACGTCGTAAGATTATATGCCATGCGCGGATAAACGGCTTTACCCCTCTACATTATCGAGGCGTGTAAATAAAGCATTTCAAAAGAATACCGGCTGATTCATTGGATTGTTTCTATAAATTACGAATTATAAAGGCTTTTATCTGTTCATGCCACATCTGAAAACTTATCGGAAAGCCTTGCAAATTCTTCAATGCTCAGAGTTTCCGCTCTCCTGATAGGGTCTATTCCAGCCCTAACGAGAATGTCTTTAATCATGGCCTCGATGCCTTGCGGCAATATGTTTTGAATCTGCTTCATCGCATTCAGCATGGTCTTTCTTCTTTGCGAAAACGCCGTTTTGATAATGCGGAAAAAAAGTTCTTCATCTGTTACGGAAACGCAGGGCTTATCACGTATTGTCAGGTGGATAACGGCTGAATCAACCTTTGGTGCAGGCCTGAAGGCCTCTTTGGGAATAATGAATTTCAACTCGGTATTAGCGTGATATTGCACCATGATTGACAACACCCCATACTCTTTTCCTCCGGGGGAGGCAACAATCCGCTCGGCAACTTCTTTCTGTATTGTAAGCGTCATGCTCCGGAGATGCTGTCTTGCCTCAAGCAGCCTGAATATAATTGGGGTGGTAATGTAGTAAGGGATGTTGGCAACTACCTTGAAGGTTCCAATGTTTTCGTAGGGGAAGGTAAGGGCATCGGCATGAAACAACTCAATATTGCGGTACGCAATAAAACTTCGCTGTAGTTTCCTGAACAAGTCTTCATCGAGTTCGATTGCAATAAGCCGCTTTGTCTTGTCGGCAAGAACCTGGGTCAGGCTTCCGGGGCCGGGGCCGATCTCAACAACAATATCTTCTGCCGTAATGTCTGAAACAGCGACAATCCTCTTGAGAAAAGACTGATCGTAAAGGAAGTGCTGACCGAGATATTTTTTCGGCATTACACCTTAAGTCTTGAAGCCAGTTTTATTGCCTCGATCATGCTCGACGGATTTGCCTTTCCCTTCCATGCAATATCGTATGCAGTCCCATGGTCGGGGGAGGTCCTTATAAAGGGTAGTCCTACGGTAACATTGACCCCTTCATCGAATGCGATCATCTTAAGCGGAATCAGCCCCTGGTCATGGTACATACTGACAATGATATCAATCTCGCCTTTGTAAGCCTTGTGAAAGATGGTATCGGGCGGGAACGGACCGTCTACGGGGAGCCCCTCTTTGATTGCTTTATCTACCGCGGGCCTGATATGTTTAATCTCCTCATCGCCAAAGATGCCTGATTCTCCTGCATGCGGGTTCAGCCCTGCTACTGCTATTCTTGGCCGGCTGATTGCAAGCATATCACATGCCTTTTTCGCCAGGCGGATGGTTTTAAGCACAGCATCTTTTGTTATCAGATCAGGTACGCTTTTCAGTGAAGTATGAATAGTGACAAGGATTACCCGGATAAGCCCTCCGACCAGCATCATTGCATAATCCTGTGTACCGGAGAGTTCTGCGAGCATTTCAGTATGACCAGGCCATGGAAGACCGGCAAGTCTCAACGCTTCTTTTGAAATCGGAGCAGTAACAATTGCATCAACCCTTTTTTCTGTTGCGAGTTCGACCGCTTTTTTTATATAAAGTGAAGAGGAACTGCCGCCTGATGCTGAAGGCCTCCCTTTTTCATAATTGCCCGGAGGCCCGATGTCAATAAGCTGAAGAGACCCTGGCAAAGGCTCGCAATCCTCTGGTTTTTCGACAGGGGTCAGCTTAACATAGAGGTTGAGCTGCTTAATTGCTTCTTCAAGTACCAAGCGGCTGCCGATAACAACAGGCCTGCAATATTCGCTTATTTCAGCGCTGTAGAGTGTTTTGACAATGAGTTCGGGGCCGACCCCTCCGGGATCCCCCATGGTTACTGCTATTTTTTTCATCAGCTTCTGCTCCGGCATAGGAAGATGCTATGGCACTATAATACTATATATGGAGTGCTTTTCATAAAAATAATTCCAGGCTATGAAGAAGAAAGGGAGGAAAGCCATGAAGAGCTACAGAAAAGAGTTGTGGTATGAAATTCCTGCAAGGCGGGCGTTTGTCAACATCACCCCGCAGGTTGAGGAATGCCTCAGAGAAAGCAGCATCAAGGAAGGACTGGTACTGGTGAACGCAATGCATATCACTGCCTCAGTATTTATCAATGACGATGAATCAGGCCTCCATCATGATTATGACAAATGGCTCGAGAAGCTTGCACCGCATGAACCGGTATCGCAGTACAGACACAATGTAGGTGAAGACAATGCAGATGCCCATATGAAGCGGCAGATTATGGGAAGAGAGGTCGTTGTTGCGGTCACAAACGGCAAGCTCGACTTTGGCACCTGGGAGCAGATATTCTACGGAGAGTTTGACGGCAGGAGGAGAAAAAGGGTACTGGTCAAGATCATAGGAGAATAGCGATATGATACATCAGTAACGACATCATAGTGCGCAGAACATCCTTGCCTCCTGAAAGAAAGTGTTTTTGCAAAGCCGTTCCTTTGTTGTGGGTCTCAGGGTCTGCTTTCAGTGCATTCTTATCTGCGACAGGATGAAAATATCCAAAAGGAGTGATTCGAGCAAAAGCAATAAGGCTACTCCCGGCATTAGTAAAGAGCGCGAAGTGTTCATATCCTTTGCCATTTTAAGATGCCTGATGATTTCTATCAGGAGCAGAATAGAACAGAACAGGGGTGATAAGAGGAAAAGCAGCTGCAGGATACCGAATGCCATGTCAGTCCGATTCCACCCGCCGAGCAGATCAAGTTTTCCCCCAAGCAATAAAATCAGAAGTAATTGGGGGAGACATGCTGCAACTATTCTTAAAAGAATCAATCAAATCTCCCAAGGGTCCTGCATGTCAGACCCTTTACCTTCTCAAATACTCTGCCCGTTTATCTCCTGGAAATCGTTCAATCGCATACCGCAGCATGCATCGGGGCATGGCCGTATAATGTTTTTTCAGAAACTGCTCCTCAACTTCTACGTTTCTCTTTCCGACTTCCCTGAGCATCCAGCCGACTGCCTTGTGAATGAGATCTTCATCATCTGTGAGCAGGACCTCGGCAATTTTTAGTGTCTCGTCAAATTCATGATGCTTTATAAAGTGAAAAGTAGCCATAATTGCAATCCTTCGTTCCCATAAAGTATCTGATAAAGCAAGGTTGTACAGAGGTGTTTTATCGCCTGTTCTCAGATAAGCACCAA
>JBBIUL010000003.1:0-23761 GCA_037440265.1 Nitrospira sp.
TCCTTATCAAGGGCATTTTTATACCATGGCCTCTTCCTCGGGTCGTAGTCGTCCTTCTTACGTTCACGGGAAATGACCCTTCCCTTTTCATCGAGCACGGTCCAGAGAACCGAATCCCGCTCATGGCCCTTCTTGATCCTGTTCTTCCATATGCCGCCGGCATACAGGATCAGGTAGCCGTTGCCGTCCACGTCACCATAGTTGACCGATGTGATGAACGGGTATATTTTCATCCTCGGCATGATCAGGACATTCATCAGTTCAGGAGCAAGAAAATCCATGGCACCTGCCTCGAAGGCTGCTTCCATGGTGAGGAGCGCTGTTTCAGCAGCCTTTTCGATCTGCAGGATGTCCTTGCCGAGTTCCTTTGCCGTTGCGGTAAAAACCGCCTCAGCAGCCTTTTTTGCCTTATCCGTGCTCTCGTAGTAGTCCCATGCAGTATCGAGTCCGAAGAAAACGACCATGATGAGGATGAACCATTCTACAAAGCTGAACCTGATCTGCTTCAAAGATACTCCATGCCTCCTGAACATCTTTCTCGTTGATATGAATAGCCTAAAATGAGAATCGACATTGCCACCCTCCCATAATCCCTCCCTTCAAGGGAGGGAATCATGTCTGGAGTTTTTATCCTCTCTCATCCCCTCTCCCCTCGGAGGGAGAGGGCAAGGGTGAGGGGGATTGCTGGAGTTATGATGAGACTGTTCATATCCTGTTTTTCATACTATATCAGCTGCAGGGCTTAGACTTCCATCCTTTTTCATTGCAGTGCGGCCCTTTTTTGGCCATGCAGCCCCTCGCCTTTTACGGTCAAGCACCGCCCTGACCTTGCGCAGCAGATCAAGGGGAGATACCGGTTTCATAAGGAACTCAAGCCCTTATCATGAATCTCTGATTGTTTTTAACCGAAAATTCAGATTTGCAAATGCATCACTCTTTTTAATCAGAAGCCACTCTTTTTCTTTACCTGACATTCTGACAAGCGCAAACAAACCCCTGAGTTTATTCCCGTTGAAAACAACCTCGATTTTGCCATCCCGGATATTCCCTGCCTTCAGTTCAAAGGTCCCGCTGTCCCAGATGAAGACATCGCCTGCCCCGTATTGGCCTTCAGGGATGGTCCCTTCGAAATCAGCATAGCCAAGGTCGTGGTCATCTACCATTATGGCAAGCCGCTTGTCTGCAGGGTTCATGGAAGGGCCTTTGGGAACCGCCCATGACTTGAGCACACCTCCCATCTCAAGCCTGAGGTCAAAATGGAGCCTCTTTGCATGGTGCTCATGAACAACGAATTTGGGCATTTTCTTTTTTTCCGAGGAAAAAACCGGCTCCTGCAGCCCTCTACCTGTCCGGCATGGTTGTTTTGATAAATTCGAACATATTGTCGAAAAAATCGAAATTGAGATGCTCCGGCATCTCTTCAATCTCAACCCCTGTTACAAATCCTTCGTGCTCGCCTGAGGAGTATCTGACTCTGGCCCTGAAAAAAACTTTCTTTTCGATGGTATGTCTCATAAACAAAACACAGTCGATAACAGCATTGACCTCAAGCGGTTCAGACAAACTGAACTGGACGCCGTGGCTGCTGAAATTTATTATGACGACTTCTCTGAAGGCATCAGCAATTTTTACCCTCATGGTGAGATATTTCCGGTAAATATCAGGGAAAGGGTATCTTATTTCCCTTCTTTTGTCATGACTGCCTGCGCCTTCGGATTGCAGGGATATTTTCCTCAGGTCATGGGCTATCTGGAGGAACTTGACCCAGTTTACGAGTTCGTGGATACTCTCTGTTGCCTTCTGAAGATTGCCGGCAACCTTTTCATTCCTGTTTTCCTCAAGGGTTAGTTCAATAATTCCCAAAATACCTGAGACCTTGTTCAGTATCATATCTGCAATGCAGTTGATCTGCTTTGAATTTCTGATAAAACAGCGTTTCCGTTCGCTTCCGCATATGGTCAGGCATCTGTTTTCCATTGTTTAATGGTAACAAAAAAACATTCTTTTTTTTGAAAAAATCTAACTGCTGCTTTCTTCCCTTCTGATCTTCAGGATGAGCAGGGTGATCGTCCCGAGCATAAAGAATATCCCGCCTGTCAGCGCCCAGACTGCTCCCGGCTCCCTGCTCACCTCGATCAGGGCAACCGGAAAAGGGGCGATCCTTACTTCCTTGATATAAATCCCCAGTCCTTCCCTGAGGGAGGGGGCATTCGGCCTGATGACATCAGAAGCGATCTGTGTCCCTGAACTGTAATAGCTTATATCAGCAGCCCAATCTCTGATGTAGCCTTCAGGGGCAAGGTCTGCCCTCACGTCATCGAATCTCACCTCAAGCCCGTTCGGAAGCTGAAACACGGATTCCCGGTACGCAAAAGCCGTCCCTTTGAAACCGCCGTAAGAACTGAGCAGATGAGCAAGGAGGACAAAGAGGAACCCTATGTGTATGATCTGCGGCGAGATAATAAGGATCCACTGCCTGGCATCCCGCTTTCTGAAGACAGATTCTATGCTGCACAGAAGCGTGTTTGCCGTCAGAAGCGACAGCACGGCAACGGCAGCCCATAGCCACCACGTTACAGTAACAGGGTATTCCTGCATCCAGTGAAAGAGAGGGATTTCGTGGAGCGCCTGGAATTCCTTCTGAACCGGCATTGCCACTGCCCCGTACAAAAGCAGACAGAGGAGGGCAATAAGCAGCAGGATCGCGGTCCTCAGAGAGACCAGGAATCTATATATATTCTTCAAAAGATTCATCAGGAATCAACCTTCTGTCATGTCAGCAACCCTCGTGCCTGCATCTCCTTAAAATGTGTGCGAGCTTTTCATCAGCAGGCTCACTCCCAGATAGGTGAACATTACAACAGCAAAACCGATAATGCCGAGCACTGCAGAAGGCCTGCCTGCCCACCAGTTCCTGAGCCTTGCGTGAAGATAAAGACTGTAGAAGAGCCACAGGATTACCGTCCACAATTCCTTCGGTGTCCAGAGCCAGTAGGTACCCCAGGCAAGGAAGGCCCAAATACCGCCGAATATCATTGCGGTCGAAAAAAGGAAATAGGCAACGAGTATTGACTTGTACTGAAGCGACTCAATTATTTGCAATCTGTCAGTATCCCCATTTGTCAGCGGAGTATTTCCCGGGGGATTATGTTTCTTCCCTTCGATCAGATACTGAACACCCAGAATGGCAGCTATCCCGAACAGGGCATAGGAAAAAAACGAAAAGGCGACATGGGTCTCGAACCAGAAGGTCCTGAGGACCGGAGGAAGCGGGTGATTATGGGGCTTTGAAAGCAGCGAGAGGAAAATGAAAAATACTGCAAGTCCGGTGACCACATTGAAAAAATTCCGGCTTTCCTTCATTTTTAAGCCTATTGCAAAGCCAAACAGCATGGTCGATGCAGAAAGGAAAAAGAGCGTGTCGTGAGGACCGACGAGCGGCAGGCGTTCAAGCTGCAACCCTCTGAGAAGCAGATAGACTGACTGGCACAGGAAGCCCGCATAAAGGAAGGGCTTTTTGTAATAGCCGAATGCATAAAATGCTGCGGCGACTATAGATAGCATCAGGAGCGGGTCTTTCACCATGCTATGTCCCGGACACTCAGGGGAAAATCTTGCCGGGGTTGAGGATGTTGTGAGGGTCAAAGACCTTTTTTATCTGCCTCATCAGCTCAAGCTCCTCGGGCTGTATCTCCATCGATATGTATGCCGATTTTGTGAGGCCAACACCATGCTCGCCTGAGATCGTCCCGCCCATTTCAAGGGTTTTTCTGAATATCTCTTTTACGAGTTTGCCGGCCTTTTCGAATTCCTCCTTATTGTTCCTGTCCGCCATGATGTTGACATGTATGTTGCCGTCTCCCGCATGGCCGAAATTAACGATCTTTATCCCGCTCTCTTCTGATAATTTCCTGAGCGCCTTCAGCATATCAGGTATCCTGTTCCGAGGGACAACGATGTCCTCGTTTATCTTCGCCGGCTTTATATGATACAGGGCAGGAGATACTGCCCGCCTTGCCTCCCAGAGCTTTTTCCTTGCGGGTTCGTCCTCAGCCATAATGACTTCACCGTGGAAACGTCCGCAGATGTCGGATATCTTCTCTGCCTCTTTTGTTATCAGGGCAGGCATGCCGTCAAGCTCGATAAGGAGCATTGCCTCAACATCAACAGGAAGCCCGATCGGCTTATACTTTTCAACCGCATGAATCGCCTCTTTGTCAAGAAACTCGAGCGTCCTCGGGATTATCCCGCTTGCAATGATCTCTTTTACGGTGTTGCCGGATTCCTCAAGGTCTTTGAACAGCACGAGCAGGGTTATCACTTCCTCAGGGAGCGGAAGGAGCCTAAGCCTTATCTTGGTAATTACCGCAAGCGTCCCTTCTGAGCCGACCAGCAGCCTCGTCAGGTCATAGCCCACAACACCCTTAGCGGTTTTTACTCCGGTGTTGATGATCCTGCCATTGGGGAGCACAGCTTCAAGCCCGATGACATAGTCTCTCGTAACCCCATACTTCAGTGCGCGGGGACCTCCTGCGTTTTCTGATACATTGCCCCCGATGGTGCAGTAGTTCATACTCGTGGGGTCCGGCGGGAAAAAGAGATTATGCCGCTGGAGCTCCCGCTGCAGTTTGCCGTTAATTACGCCGGGCTCTACGAGGGCAGTAAGATTTTCGGTATCAATCTCAATGATCCTGTTCATCTTTTCAAGACTCAGGATGATTGCACCCCTGGACGGCACTGATCCGCCGGTCATTCCCGTGCCGGCACCGCGGGGAATGACGGGTATGTTATTTGTATTGGCATAGTTCAGTATCTTGACAACATCAAGGACATCCTGCGGCCAGACAACCGCGGAGGGGGCTGCTTCCATTCCTGAGGCATCAAAACCATAGCAGACAAGGTCTTCGGGCTCGGTCGATGTCCTGCCGGGAAGGAGTTCTGAAAGCTTATTCATTTCCTATAATGCTGATGATTTCTTCAAGTTTCTGTTTCTGCTGGTCGGAAAGCTCTCCGAAGGAAACAGCAACTTCATATACCGATACGCTTTTGTCTTCTCGTTCTTCGACCCTTCTGAACAGTGAGCGGACCACCATCCCTTTAAGCCTCACGGATTCCTTGTCATTTTTTATCTTGATGCTCTGGGTGCTGTTGGTATTTACTCTCTTGAAACAGCTGAACCGCATCCCGCTCAGGCTCAGGTCAATAATCTGGAGTGAGTCGACCAGGATCATGCTGCCGCCAACCTCCCCGTGGACTTCCCGTCTTCTGTGTTTTCTCTTCTCCAAAATCAGGCCTCTGCAAGCTGCATTGAAATGACCTTTGAAACACCGGCCTCTTCCATAGTAATGCCGTACAGATGCTGGGCGATCCCCATGGTGGTCTTGTTGTGGGTTACGACAATAAACTGCGTATCCCGGGAAAGCTCTGCGAGCATCTGCGAGAACCGGGCGGTGTTTGTTTCATCGAGCGGAGCGTCTGCTTCATCAAGTATGCAGAGCGGGGTGGGCTTGATAAGGAAGCTCGCAAACTGCAGTGACAGTGCGGTGAGCGCCTTTTCCCCGCCTGAGAGCAGGTTGATGTTCTGGAGTTTCTTCCCGGGCGGCTGTGCAATGATATCTATGCCGGTTTCAAGTATGTTGCTTTCGTCTGTCAGCACGAGCTCAGCCCTTCCGCCGCCGAAGAGCGAGAGGAAGACCTCTGAGAATTTGGTCTTCAGTGCTTCAAACGCCTCGCGGAGTTTTTTCCTTGTCGTGCTATTTATTTTGGTTATCGCCTCTTCAAGTTCGGCAATCGATTTGTTCAGGTCATCCTGCTGCTTTGTCATAAACTCATACCGGGTGCTCAGCTCTTCGTATTCTTCGAGAGTGCCGAGGTTTACCGGCCCCATCTCCTGGATCTTGCCCTTCAGTTCGATAAGCCTGGCCTCTTCTTCAGTACTCACCTCGAGCAGTTCGACTTCCTCTATCTCTCTTCCGTAATTCTGCCGTATGTTCTCAGCGAGATTTTCAAGCCTGAGTTTATGCTCAGCCCTCATCACATCAAGGTCTGATATCCTCGCAAGGACTTCCGAGGCCTGCTGCCTGAGCGCCCTCAGTCCCTGTTCGACAACAATCAGGTCTTCATTCTCCTTTTCAATCTCATCTTTTCGTGCCGAGATGTCCGCCCGCAGCTTGTCAGCTTCGGCAACGAAGTTCCGAAGCCTGTCTTCCATCCCTGATATCTCCGATTCCCGCAGGGCTATCCTTGACAGCAGGCCCTCCATCTCCGCCCGCAGCTCTTCTTTTTTGTGACGGAGGCCTTCGAGCGCCTGCGCAGAAGACTCGATCTCATGCTTCATGGACTCAAGCCGTTCCCTGTGGGATGTGATCAGCAGCCGTACGTCAGTAACTTCAGCCCGATACTGTTCGAGCACCGCCTTCTTATGTGCAATGCCTTCCTGCAAAGCTGCGGTGTCAGTCTCAATCTCCGCCTTCCTGCTCTCGACCGCCTGCAGTTCCTGTCCTGCGTTCTGCATCGCATTGGTGAGAACAGCTTTTTCCTTGAATATCTCTTCAAGCTCAATGGCCAGGTATGCAAGCTTCCTGCTGGTCCGCTCCTTGTCTTCACTGTAGTTCTGGACGGTCAGCTTCGAAAGTGAGATCTCTTTTTCTATATTGACGGCAGACGATTCGATAGTTCGGACAGCTTCTTCCTTCCCCGCAATAGAGCCCTGCAGCGCCGCAATCCTGCTGTTGAGGTCCTCGATTTCAGCCTTCTTCTTTTCGATCATCGCTTCAAGGTCCCTGATTTCGCGTTTTCTTCTGAATATACCTTTCCCCTCTCCGGCCACCACAACACCTGAGGACTCTATGACCTCACCATCGAGCGTAACAAGCGTTTGATCCGGGACTGAGGGCCTCAGAGAAAATGCGGTCTTCAGGTCTTTAACCACCAGCACATTTCCGAGGAGGTTCCTCGCAATATCGGCATATCCGTCCTTTACCTTTACAAATTCGAGCGCCCTGCCGACTACTCCGTCCGGCAGATTGACATGGACCGCAACCGGATGCGGCGACGCGGGCATAAAAGCCGTTCTGCCGGCCTCCTTCCCCTTCAGGAGATGAATTGCCCTTTCAATGTCCTCAGCAGTCTCGAGGACAAATGATTCTGTCTTTTCAGCAAGTGCGCTCTCCAGGGCTTTTTCATATTCGGCATCAACATCGAAGATCTCGGATATCGTTGCAATCAGCCTGATCTGCCCTCCTGACAGGAGAAGCTCCCGGGACGGGCTGTCAAAAACGATCTCCCTCAGGGAATCAAGACGCGATGCATTTGAGGCCGCCTCTTCTCTGGTCTCGGCAAGGAGTTTTGTCAGTGACTCCAGCTTTGTCCTTCCTTCCGACAGTTCCCGGAGAAGCACCGTCTTCTTCTCCCTGAGCATAAGGATCTCGTTGTTCTGCGCATACATTTCGGACTCTATGCGTCCGATTGATGATTCTATTTCAGCCAGAATCCGCCTTGCGTCTTCTGATTCCCTCGAGGCAGAAACTTCACGCCGTTCGTGAGATTCAAAGGAGGTCTGCTGTTTTCCCAGTTCGTTTCTCAGGGAACTAAGCTCCTCTGTTATTCTGAAGGCCTCCCGCCGCTTGTCTTCGATGAGGTCTTCCTTGTCTGACAACTCCTCAGATATCGCACTGAGCATCTCGGTCTTCTCGTTCAGGGTCTGTGTAAGCGACTGGACCTCAATGCCGGTCTTCTCACTGTTTGCTTTCAACTCTTCGCATCGTGCCGTTATCTCGATCCCCCTTGCCTCAGCTTCCCTGTCCTGCTCGGTTATCTTTGTCCGGTATTCGCCGATATTGGCTATGTCGTTCCTGTAGACCGCCACCGAGCGTTCGGTCTCGGCTATCTCCCTCTCGAGCGCCTGAAAATTCTTCTGTATTGCTTCAAGGGCCTTTTCTTTCTCAAGCAGTGCCATCCTGCGTGTCTCTGTCCTGTTTTCAGCACCGGAAATGTCGGCCTTCATGACCGCTTCCCGTTCCTTCAGCGAGTTGTACTCTTCGAGGATATTCATATAGGCATCATTGATCTGATGGAACTCTTTCCTCGCAATCTTCAGCTCAATGGCATGCAGTTCAGAAGACAGTTTCTTGTAGCGTTCGGCCTTCTTTGCAAGCCGGTCGAGTATGTTGATCTGTTTCCTGACTTCAGTAATAATGTCGTTGATCCTGATCAGGTTCTGTCGCGCAGATTCAAGTTTTGAAACCGCCTCGGCCTTCCTCACCTTGTACTTCATTACCCCGGCGACTTCTTCTATAATGAACCTTCTCTCGAGCGGTTTCGAATTCAGTATCTCTCCGATCCTCCCCTGCTCAAGGATGGAGTAGCTCTTGAAATCAAGTCCGGTGTCCAGAAAAACGTCCCTGACATCACGGAGCCTGCACTGGTTCTTATTGAGCATATACTCGCTTTCCCCTGACCGGTACAGCCTTCGGGTAACCGTGACCTGGTCGTTCAGGCCATCACCATTTCCTCCGGTGCCGTTCATCCCGGTGATGCTCATGGTTACTTCAGCCATGCCCTTTGGCTTCTTGAGCGCAGAGCCGTTGAAAATAACCTCTTCCATTTTCTCCCCTCGCAGGCTCTTGGCGCTCTGCTCGCCAAGCACCCACCGGAACGCATCAACGATATTGCTCTTGCCGCAGCCGTTCGGGCCGACGATGCAGGTTATGCCCGGATGGAGAATAAACGAGGTTTTATCTGCGAATGATTTAAAGCCTATGAGTTCGATTTTTTCGATGCGCATTTTTTCTTCAGAGATGAACAGATTTTTGTCATTAAGTATAACTCATGGCAAATTTTCACCGCAAGCTGTTTGACGATATTTTCCGGGAATAAATGGTGTTTATTGAACTAATATTTTTTTAAAAAAAGGCAATAAAAAAGGCCTGCCGGAGCAGGCCTCTGAAAATCAATTCAGCATTTTTTTTCAGGCCGGTCCTGGCCCTTTCGCGGTACTGCTCAGGTCGGGACCCCCAGCCGGGGCAGGACAACTACCTGCAGGATTATCCAGGCTGCTACGATGCCTATTCCTATAAGCAGATCGTTCATGCGTCTTTTTCAGCTTTCTTTGGCTTTGCCGTCTTTGCGGGCTTTTTCACTTCCTTTGCCTCGGTTTTAGCTGTTTTTTTCTTTTCCTTTGTCTCCGCAGTCTTCGGTTTGGCTGTTTTCTTCGTTTCCTTCTCTTCTGTCTTCTTCGCTTCTTTCTCTTCCTTTTTCGCCTTGCCTTTCGGCTGCTTTACTGACTCGTAATCGATAAATTCCAGGATCGCCATCGAGGCAGAATCCTTCAGCCTTTCCCTCGTATGTACAAGCCTCAGGTATCCGCCGTTTCGTCCTGCAAATCTCGGGGCTATTTCGCTGAAGAGCTTCGATGCAACCGACCGGTCAGATATATAGGAAAACACCTGCCGCTTGGAATGAAGGTCGCCTTTTATGCCGAAGGTTATCATCCTTTCGGCAATCCTCTTGGCCTCTTTCGCTTTGGCGACGGTCGTCTCTATTCTCTGGTTGTCAAACAGAGCGGTTACCAGGCCTTTCAGGAGCGCTTTTCTCTGGTTGGCGGTCCTGCCGAATAATCTTCCATCAACTTTATGACGCATCTATTGGCCACCTCCGGACTGAACGGTTTCATTACTCGCGGGATTGTCAAGGTCAACCTTCATGCCGAGGTGGAGTCCCATTCTGCTGATTATTTCCTTGATTTCATTCAGGGATTTTCTGCCAAAATTCTTTGTCTTCAGCATTTCCTGTTCAGTCTTCTGCACGAGTTCGCCTATGGTCTTGATATTGGCATTCTTCAGACAGTTGTACGAACGCACAGAAAGTTCGAGTTCATCTACATTCTTGTAGAGGTTATTGTTGATATTTGCATCTTCGTTATGAGAAGAATACGACACACTCGTTTTTTCTTCGGGAATGTTTTCTTCCTCTTCTTCAAATATAAAAAGGTCCATGTGCTGCGTGATAATTGAAGATGCCTGGGAGACAGCCTTTTCAGGGGTGATGCTTCCGTCTGTCCATATCTCCATGATGAGCCGGTCATAGTCGGTTGCCCTTCCGACCCTTGCCTTCTCCACCCAGAAATTCACCTTCTTCATCGGGGTAAACACGGCATCAACCGCCATCATCCCTACCGGCAGGTTCTCCTTGGACAATTCAGAGGAGAGGTATCCCTTGCCCTTGTTGATGTGGACTTCAGCCTCAAAGGTTGCCCCCTTGTCGAGCGTGGCGATAACCTGCTCAGGGTTGAGGACCTCAACCGACGCATCGCATTTCAGATCGTTGCCGGTAACCTGCGCAGGCCCTTTGACATGAAACGTGGCAATCCTGGTCTCTTCGCCGTAGAACTTAAACCGCAGTTTCTTTATGTTCAGGACGATGTTGATCACATCCTCTTTGATCCCGTTTATGTATGAAAATTCATGAAGGGCGCCGTTGATCTTGACTGCGGTTACCGCGGCCCCTTCGAGAGAAGAAAGCAGGACTCTCCTCAGTGAATTTCCTATGGTAGTCCCGAACCCGCGCTCCAGCGGCTCCGCTATCAATTTCCCATATGTGTCGATAAGTGTCTCTTCATCAAACCTGATTTTATCAGGTAGCTGAAAGCCTTTTTTCTTAAGGTTCATAAGGCCTCCCTTGCCTAAATGTATATTTTAATATTCAACAATTTATGTGCAATGAAATAATCAGGCCCTGTCCGTCCGGTTCCGGCCCTGATCCAAAACAGTCTACTTTGAGTAGAGCTCCACAATAAGCTGTTCCTGTGCAGGGATCTGAATGTCTTCCCTGGCAGGCAGCTGGGCAACCTTGCCTTTGAACCCCTGGAAATCGGTCTCGACCCACGCGGGGATGCCCCGCTGTTCAGCCTTTGCAAGACTGTCCTTGATTATGTCCAGATTCCGGCTTGCCTCCTTCACCTCAACCTGGTCCCCTGCATGAAGGATGCATGAAGGGATATTTACCTTTTTGCCGTTTACCAGAATATGTCCATGGGAAACGAGCTGCCGGGCGCTGTTTCTGTTCGGGGCAAACCCCATGCGGTAGACCACATTGTCAAGCCGCGTTTCCAGCAGCTGCAGAAGCACTTCGCCGGTTACACCCTTTTTCCGCTCAGCCTTTTCAAAATATCTTCTGAACGGCCTTTCAAGCACTCCGTATGTCTTCCTTACCTTCTGCTTTTCCCTGAGCTGTACTCCATAGTCGGAGAGTTTGCCGCGGCGCTGTCCGTGCTGTCCGGGAGGATACTGCCGTCTTTCAACAGCACATTTTTCCGTAAAGCACCTGTCGCCTTTCAGGAACAGCTTCTCTGTTTCCCTCCGGCATATCCTGCATTGAGATTCTGAGTATCTTGCCAATTTACACCCTCCTCCTCTTTGGCGGCCTGCATCCGTTGTGCGGCACCGGGGTTACATCTCTGATGGTATTAATATCGAGACCGGCAGCCTGAAGCGCCCTGATGGCAGATTCTCTTCCCGCCCCGGGTCCTTTGACATATACGTCTATCTGCTTCATCCCGGAATCGATGGCCTTCTTGGCCGCCGCATCTGCTGCCATCTGCGCAGCATACGGAGTCCCCTTTCTTGATCCTTTAAAGCCGAGATTCCCGGCGCTCGCCCATGTAATGACCCCGCCGCTCGGATCGGTTATCGTCACAATCGTATTGTTAAACGTTGCCTGTATATATGCGGCACCGGTTGCAATGTTCCTCTTTTCCTTCTTGACCCCTTTTCTCCGCTGAGCCATTACTTATGCCTCCTTTTTCTTTCCAACAACGGCTTTTCTCGGCCCTTTCCGTGTCCGTGCATTCGTCTTTGTCCTCTGCCCCCTGACCGGCAGTCCGGTCCGGTGTCTGAGACCGCGGTAGCAGCCGATGTCGCTCAGACGTTTCACGCTCATTGAGATGTCCCGGCGCAGATCGCCTTCAACCCTGTAGTCCCGCTCAAGGACCGACCTTATTTTTACCGTATCTTCGTCTGTAAGGTTCTTTACCCGTATGTCAGGGCTTACCTTTACCTCTTCGAGTATTTTCCTTGAAAGCGACCTGCCTATGCCAAAAATGCGCGTCAGCCCTATTTCAACACGCTCATTCTTCGGCAGATCGACTCCAGCAATTCTTGCCATTTATCCTCCTTGACCGCAGAGCAGACAGCTGATTAGGCTGTTACCCCTGTCGATGCATTTCATCCCTGTTTTTGTTTATGGCGGGGATTATCACAAATAATCCTCAAGACGCCCTTTCTCTTTATTACCTTGCACTTGGCACATATCGGTTTTACAGACGAACGAACTTTCATTGCTATCCCTCTCTCCGGTCATTACGTTGCCGCTCAGGTTGCTCATGCAAAAATCAGATGGCTTAATGACGTAGTTTCTTTCCTGCCAATACTGCGTTACTTAAACCTGTATGTTATTCTTCCCTTTGTAAGGTCATACGGCGAAAGCTCTACGGTCACCTTGTCGCCGGGCAAAATCTTTATGAAGTGCATCCTCATTTTGCCGGACACATATGCCAAAATTATCTGGCCGTTTTCAAGCTCTACCCTGAACATTGCATTGGGCAGCGGCTCGACTATCGTCCCCTGCACTTCTATATTATCTTCTTTTGCCATAAATAAAAATTTTAAACTTTTTAACTAATTTTAGTCAAGATTCGCGGTTCACGGGACGTCACAAGGACGGTATGCTCAAAATGAGCAGATTTTTTCCCATCGACCGTAACCGCTGTCCAACCGTCATCAAGGACCCTGACCTCATGGCTCCCGGCGTTGACCATCGGCTCAATTGCCAGCGTCATGCCTTCTTTCAGTCTGGGACCCCGTCCCGGCATCCCGAAGTTAGGGATCTGCGGCTCCTCATGGAGCTCCCTGCCTATGCCATGCCCTACAAAGACCTGCACTACGGAAAAACCGTTTTTCTCAACATGCTTCTGAATAGCATGAGAAATATCCGAAACCCGGTTGCCCTCTACTGCGTTCTCTATTCCCAGATACAGGGCCTCCTCAGTCGCTTTCAGAAGGTTTCCGGTTTCGTTGTCTGTCCTGCCGACCGGCAGGGTAACAGCCCCGTCTCCATAAAAACCGTTCATATAAACACCGAGGTCAATACTGACAATGTCACCGTCGTTCAACCGTCGTGAAGACGGTATCCCGTGGACAACTTCCTCATTGACTGAAACGCATATGCTCGCCGGATATCCTCTGTACCCCTTAAATGCCGGGGTCCCTCTCAATGCCTTTATGCGCTCGTCAGCAAAAAGCTCAACCTCTTTGGTCGTAATGCCCGCTGCAACAATGCCTTTCAGGTTTTCAAGCACCTCTGCAACTACGTTGCAGGCTTCGGACATTTTTTTGATCTCTTCAGGGGATTTCAGGTAAATCACATCATTGACCGGAACAACAATTATCCCCGTCTGCCCCTTATCCTTCCCTTTTTCAGAAACCCCTCATACGAGCGGGTAACGAGATGAGACTCTATCTGAGATACCGTATCAAGCGCGACGCCCACTGCAATCAGCAGTGAAGTCCCGCCGAAATAAAAGGGCACATTAAACCGTCCGATCAGTATTTCCGGGATAACACAGACAGTCGCAAGATATATTGCTCCCACAAAGGTCAGCCTGGAGAGCACGCGGTACAGATACTCGGAGGTCTTCTGTCCGGGCCTGATGCCGGGTATGTATCCGCCGTATTTTTTCAGGTTGTCTGCGATATCAACCGGGTTGAAAACAATTGCCGTATAGAAATATGCGAAAAAGAATATCATACTTACGTACAGCATCGTGTAGAGCACCGTACCGGGAGAAAGCTGCTTCGCAATTCCCTGCACCCATGGTATGGCGATAAAACCGGCAACCGTGGCAGGGAACATGATGATAGAAGAAGCAAAGATCGGAGGGATAACCCCGGCTGTATTTATCTTGAGCGGCAGGTGCGTAGACTGGCCGCCGTAAACCTTTTTCCCGACGACCCTTTTAGCATATTGCACCGGGATCTTCCTCTGGCCCCTTTCGATAAAAACGATTGCTGCCACGACAGCCACCATCATCACGACCAGAATAAGCACGAAGAACAACGAAAGCTCGCCTGCCTGCATCAGCCTGATGGTGCTTATGATTGCATTCGGAAAGCTCGCCACAATACCGGCGAAGATTATAAGGGATATGCCGTTGCCGATCCCTCTCTCGGTAATCTGCTCACCCAGCCACATGATAAATGCGGTCCCTGATGTCAGGGTAATCATGGCAGTCAATCTGAACGACCATCCGGGATTGAGGACAAATGCTCCCTGCGCCATACCCTCAAGGCCGACCGCGATGCCGAACGACTGGACGATGCTGATGATAACGGTGCCGTATCTGGTATATCTGACAATCTTCTTCTTGCCGGCCTCGCCTTCCTTTGCAAGCTTTCCGATTGCCGGGATTACCACGGTAAGGAGCTGCATGATAATCGAAGCGCTGATGTAAGGCATTATACCGAGGGCAAAGATGGTCACCCTGGAGAGCGCTCCGCCAGAGAACATGTCGAAAAACCCCATAAGGGCCCCTGCCTGCTGCGTCAGAAATTTGCTCAGTTCTTCGCCGTTGATCCCTGGGGTAGGTATATGACAGCCGATCCGGTAGACTGCAAGGAGGGCGAGGGTAAAGAAAATCCTGTTCTTCAGTTCCTCTATCTTAAGGATATTCTGAAAATTTGCAAGAAGACCCAAACTACAGCACCTCTGCCTTGCCGCCTGCTGCAGCAATCTTTTGTGCGGCAGAAGCGCTGAAGGCAGTTGCCTTCACCGTCACCGGCCGTTTAATTTCTCCTCCGCCAAGGACCTTCAGCCCGCCCTTGATATCCTTTATAATCCCTTTTTCAACAAGGATCTCAGGGGTCACGACATCCATGTCCTTGAGGTTATTGATCTTTTCAACGCTTATGATCGCGTACGTAACCGCAAAGTGGTTCTTGAAGCCCCGCTTCGGCAGTCTGCGCTGCAGCGGCATCTGTCCGCCTTCGAACCCGGGACCCTTCGGCCCTCCTGACCGTGCCTTCTGTCCTTTATGGCCTTTGCAGGAGGTCTTGCCATGGCCTGAGCCAATGCCCCTGCCAACCCTTTTGCTCTTCTTCCTGCTTCCCTCAGCAGGTTTTATATCCTGTATCTTCATAAAATAAATCTACCTCCAGCTATTTATCTACCTTCTCGACAGAAACCAGATGCGGGACCCGGTGTATCATTCCTCTCGTAGCCTTGGTGTCGGCCAACGTCACAAAACTTCCTATCTTTTTCAAGCCGAGCGCCTCAAGGGTTTTTTTCTGTACGGGAAGAAGGCCTGCGTAGCTCCGCTTCAGAATTATTTTCAGCATGTTATACGTTCGCCTCCTGTGCTTCATCTTCAGCCCTTCCCCGCAGCCTCATGACCGATTCAGGGTCCTTCAGGTTGGAGAGGCCGTTGATTGTTGCCTTGACCGTATTATAGGGATTATGGCTCCCAAGAGATTTGGTTACCACGTCCTGGATTCCGGAGACCTCGAGGATCGCACGCACAGCACCTCCGGCAATCAGACCGGTGCCTTTCTGGGCAGGGTTCATGAGAACCGTACCGGAACCGAACTTGCCAATTATTCTGTGGGGTATGGTTCCATCCTTGACAGGAAACCTCAAGAGGGATTTTTTCGCCTGTTCAACACCTTTCCTGATCGCCTCAGGAACTTCGGATGCCTTGCCCTTGCCAATGCCGACTGTCCCCTCGCCGTCTCCGACAACCACCAGAGCGCTGAAAGAAAATCTCCTGCCGCCTTTGACAACCTTGGCCACCCTGTTTATGTATATCACCTTGTCTTTTAGATTCAATCCCTCGGGGTCTATCCTTCCCACCATGCCTCCTTACATTAATACGGAATTAATATTCTAGAACTCAAGGCCGGACTCTCTTGCTGCCTCTGCCAGGGCCTTTACCCTGCCATGATAAAGATATCCGCCCCTGTCAAAAACAACCTTTTTAATCCCCTGCTCTATTGCCTTTCTGGCAACGATGGTTCCAACTTCCTTTGCAGTCATGACATTGCCCTTGTGCTGCTTCAGTTCCTTTACCGGGCTGTCAAGGCTTGAGGCCGAGACCACGGTGCGGCCTTTGCTGTCGTCGATAATCTGTGCATATATATGATTTAAGCTCCGGAAAACAGAGAGCCGCATCCTCTGCTCCGTGCCTGCAACCTTTTTTCGTATACGCTCATGGCGTCTCTGCCTGCCTACTTCTTTGCTCTTAGCCAAAACCGCCTCCTCTATTTAACTCTTTCCTGATAAATGTCCTGCTGACCGTACGACTTATTTCTTGCCTGCCTTGCCGACTTTGAGTTTCAGCCGTTCACCGGCATATCGTATGCCCTTGCCTTTATATGCATCAGGGCTCCTCAGCGCCCTAATGTCGGCTGCAACCTGGCCGAGTTTCTGCTTGTCGATCCCTGCGAGCGTCAGCTGCACCTGTTTCTGATCAACCGATGCGGTTATCCCGTCAGGGAGCTGAAATTCCACCGGGTGGGAATATCCGAGCGAAATAACTATCTTCGATCCCTGCACCTGGGCCCGGTATCCGACCCCGACTATCTCCAGCACTCTCTGGTATCCGGTGGTTACTCCCTGTATCATATTTGCGATCAGCTTCCGAGTAAGGCCGTGCAGCGCCCTTACTTTCTTTATATCCTGCTTCCTGTTGACTATCACCTTGTTTTCATCGACAGCAACCTGCGTTTCAGCAGGGAAACTCCACTCAAGCTGTCCCTTCGGGCCTTTTATTTTTATATTGTTGTCAGCCAGCTTTACCTCAACGCCAGCCGGTATGTCTATCGGTTTCTTGCCAATTCTCGACATGCTAACACTCCTTTACCATATATAGCAGATAACCTCTCCGCCAACGTTTTCTCTCCTGCACAGCTTGTCTCCCATCACGCCTTTTGAGGTTGATAGCACTGAAATGCCGACCCCTCCCATCACGCTCGGGATAGCTTCCTTCCCGACGTAGACCCTTCTGCCGGGCTTGCTCACCTTTTTCAGCCCTGCTATGACCGGAGCATTGTCAGATGTATATTTAAGCGTTATTCTCAGGATGCCCTGCTTTTTGTCCTTGAGGATTTTATACGCCCGTATAAACCCTTCCTCCTTGAGAATCTTTGCAATTTCAAGTTTCATTCTGGAAGCAGGGATATCAACCTTCTCTGACTTTACCAGCCCCGCGTTCCTGATTCTTGTAAGCATGTCTGCTACTGGATCTGTTAACATGAATCTCCTCCGGCTACCAGCTTGATTTTGTCACGCCGGGTATCTGACCGCGGAGCGACAGCGTTCTGAAACATATCCGGCACATCCCGAACTTCCTGAGATAGGCTCTCGGCCTTCCGCATATCTTGCACCGGTTGTAGGCCCTTACACCGAACTTCGGCTGCCTCTTCGACTTTTCTATCATGCATGTTTTTGCCATTATCATTTACCTCTTTAGTTTCTGAAAGGGACACCCATGTACCGCAGAAGCGCCTTGCTTTCCTTATCCGTCTTTGCAGACGTACAGATTACGATATCAAGTCCGTGAACCATTTCGACCTTGTCATAGTTGATTTCAGGGAAGATGATCTGCTCCCTGATGCCGAGCGAATAATTGCCCCTGCCGTCAAAAGACTTCCCGGAAATGCCCCTGAAATCCCTGATCCTCGGCAGTGAAACGCTGATCAGACGGTCAAGGAACTCATACATGATCCTGCCGCGCAGGGTGACCTTGCAGCCGATTGGCATCCCGGCCCTGAGCTTGAACGTTGCAATGGACTTCTTTGCCTTTGTAACAACCGGTTTCTGTCCGGTAATCAGGCCGAGCTCCTTCTGCGCAGCGTCAAGCAGTTTTATATTCTGTATCGCTTCGCCGAGGCCCACGTTGAGCACCACCTTATGGACCTTTGGTACCTGCATGATGTTCTTATAGGAAAAATCCTTCATCATCGCCGGAACTATCTCTTTTACGTATTTATCATGAAGTCTTGAAGCCATTATTAATCAATGACCTCCTTGCATTTTTTGCATGTCCTGAACTTCTTTCCGTTGTCCGTGACCGTTGCGCCGATCTTTGTCTGTTTCCCGCATTTGGGGCAGACCAGCATGACCTTGGATATATGCACCGGGGCCTCTTTCTCGATAATACCTCCCTGTGCATAGGTCTTGTTCGGCTTCATATGTTTTTTGATAATATTCACTTTCTCTATCAATACGCTGTTCTTGTTTTTGTCAACGGCAAGGACCCTGCCTTTCTTGCCTTTTTCCTTGCCTGTGGTAACGTATACGCTGTCTTCTTTCTTAATGCCCAAACCCATGAGACCTCCTAAAGCACTTCAGGAGCAAGCGAGATTATCTTCATATAATCCTTCCATCTCAGCTCCCTGGCCACCGGCCCGAAGATTCTTGTGCCGACCGGTTCGCCCTGCGCATTTATCAAAACGACCGCATTCTGGTCAAAACGGATATAAGAGCCGTCAGGCCTCCTCGCTTCTCTCCTGGTGCGGACCACCACTGCCTTTGTAACAGACCCCTTTTTTATATTGCTCTCGGGCAATGCCTCCTTGACACTGACAACGACCACATCGCCGAGCCGTGCATATTTTCTCTGGGACCCTCCGAGAACCTTCACGCACTGCACCTTCTTGGCGCCTGAATTATCTGCTACCTCGAGCATGCTCCTAAGCTGGATCATTTTTCGCTGCTCCTTGCTGTCTTATTCAGAATCTCAACGACCTTCCATCTCTTGTCCTTGCTGAGGGGCCTTGATTCAATGATTTTCACCATGTCCCCTGTCTTGCATTCGTTGGCAGCATCATGCGCCTTGAACCGGGATACCTTCTTGACGGTCTTTTTGTATGTCGGGTGCTGAAAAAGCCTTGTAACAGCAACCACGATCGTCTTGTCCATTTTGTCGCTCACTACTTTACCGGTATAAATCTTGTTTGTCATTGTTACCTTCCAGCTCTTTTTGTTGTCTGTCCGTTTTCCTTACTTCTTTGCACCCTTTTTTTCAGTGACGATCGTCAGTATCCTGGCGATATCTTTCTTTATGTGGCGTATCCGCATAGGATTCTCAATCTCTCCCGTTGCCTGTTGAAACCGCAGATTGAAAAGCTCCTTCCTGAGGTCCTGCTCCTTCTGGGCAAGCTCATCAACGGTTTTCTCTTTCAGTTCAGAGGGCTTCATAGCACGCTCTCCTCTCTCTTGACAAACTTGGTCGCCACTGCAAGCTTGTACGAAGCAAGCCGCAGGGCTTCCTTTGCAACCGTCTCGGTAACACCGGACATCTCATAAATCACCCTGCCGGGCTTTACCACAGCAACCCAGTATTCAGGGGCGCCCTTGCCTTTTCCCATTCTTGTTTCAGCCGGCTTCTTGGTTATCGGCTTGTCAGGGAAGATCCTGATCCAGACCTTGCAGCCCCTCTTCACATGCCTGTTTATTGCAATTCTTGCAGCCTCAATCTGTCTGCTTGAAATCCAGCCGGGCTCCGTTGCCTTGAGACCGAATTCACCAAAGGAAACCTCGGAACCGCGGTAGGCCTTGCCGTTCATGTTTCCTTTCTGCATTTTTCTGAATTTTACCTTCTTAGGCATCAACATAGCATCAACCCCTTATATAGCGACCGGCTCAGCCTCTGGCATCGCAGCCTCTGGCAGCACATCACCTGAATAGACCCAGACCTTCACGCCGATAATCCCGTACGTGGTCTTCGCCTGGGCAAAACCAAAATTAATATCAGCCCTGAACGTATGCAGGGGCACTCTTCCCTCGCGATACCATTCTGTCCTTGCGATTTCAGCACCGGCAAGCCTGCCGGAGCAGGTGATCTTTATCCCGAGTGCTCCGAACCTCAATGCAGACGCAACCGCTTTCTTCATCGCACGCCTGAACGCTATCCTCTTTTCAAGCTGGAGCGCTATGTTCTCGGCAACGAGCTGTGCATCAACCTCAGGCTTCCTGATCTCCTTAATATCCACCGTCGCCTGCTTCCCGGTTATCAGTTCCAGGTCTTTCCGAAGCCTCTCGACTTCAGCGCCTTTCTTCCCGATAATGATGCCGGGCCTTGCGGTATGGATTATCACCCTTATTTTCTGGCCTGCACGCTCGATCTCAATTCTCGAGACTCCCGCATGGAACAGTTTATCCTTGATCTCCTTCCGTATGGTTATGTCCTCAAGAAGCTGGTCTGCATACCCTCTCTTGAGGTACCAACGAGAGTCCCATGTCCTTGTAATGCCTAATCTGTTCCCTGCAGGGTGCGTCTTCTGGCCCAAAATATCCTCCTGATTATTCGTCTGTTAATATCAAGGTTATATGACAGGACTTCTTTCTGATTACGTTTGCCCTGCCCATTGAACGCTGCTCGATTCTTTTCATCACCGGTCCCTGATCAACAAATGCCCTGCTGATCACCATGGATTCGGAATCGACGCTGGTGTTCTTCTGCTCGGCATTTGACATTGCCGACTTCAATATCTTCTCTATATGACCTGACCCGCGGTACGGCATAAACCTGAGAGATAAAAGGGCATCGCCTGCCTTCTTGCCTCTGATCAAATCCACGATCCGCCGTGCCTTTCTCGGCGTTATCTTTGCATACCTTAAAATTGCCTTTGCTTCCATATCTTAACCCTTTACTGTTGTGGTCTTTGATGAACCTGAATGACCTTTAAACGTCCTGGTAGGAGAAAATTCGCCGAGCTTGTGCCCAACCATGTTTTCTGTCACAAACACCGGAATAAACTTCTTTCCATTATGAACAGCAAACGTATATCCAAGGAATTCAGGCACAATCATGGAACGTCTTGACCATGTTTTGATAAGTTTCTTCTCTCCCGAGGCTGCCATCTCACTGACCTTTTTCATCAGCTTTTCGTCTACAAAGGGGCCTTTTTTTAATGACCGTGGCAATTTACTTCCTCCTCTTCACAATATACTTGTCTGTTCTCTTGGTGCGCCTTGTCTTGATGCCTTCAGGTTTACCCCATGGCGTACAGGGAGGCCTGCCGCCCGAGCTTCTTCCTTCACCGCCGCCCAGAGGGTGGTCTATCGGGTTCATCGCCACGCCCCTGACAACCGGTCTTCTGCCCCTCCAGCGTGTCCTTCCGGCCTTGCCTGAAGATATATTTTCATGCTCAGGATTGCTCACCTGGCCGATGGTTGCCATGCACTCAGTCGGAACCCGTCTGACCTCTCCTGAAGCAAGCTTTATCTGGACATATTTTTCATCCTTTGCAATCAGCTGGGCTGACCCGCCGGCACTCCTTACCATTTTCGCCCCCTGGCCGGGATTCAATTCTATGTTATGGATGAAGGTGCCAAGCGGCATATCACTCAGGGGAAGCGCGTTGCCCACTTTTATCTCAGACCCCTTTCCGGAAACAATTTCGTCGCCGACATTAAGGCCTGCCGGAAGAATAATGTACCTTTTCTCCCCGTCCCTGTATGTCAGGAGTGCGATGCGCGCTGAACGGTTCGGATCATACTCTATGGTGCTCACCACTGCCGGCACTCCGGGTTTGTTTCTCTTAAAATCAATGAGGCGGTATTTTCTCTTGTTGCCGCCGCCCCTGTGCCATGCGGTCACGCGTCCGAGGTTGTTTCTGCCGCCGGTCTTTTTCAGCGGTTTTACGAGCGACTTCAGCGGACTATCCTGAGTTACCTCAGCGTAGTCCATCACTGTCCTGAACCTTTTCCCTGGTGATGTCGGATTATATTTATGGATTCCCATTATGCACCTTCAATAAAATCGAGTTTTTCGCCCTTCTTAAGGGTAATCAATGCCTTTTTCCGGTCTGACCTCTTGCCAATGGATTTGCCGTAGCGCTTCCATTTCCCATGGGCCTTTATGGTCGCCACTTTGTCAACCTTTACCTTGAACAACTCCTCGATTGCCTGTTTAATCTCATGCTTGTTCGCATCCATGTTCACTTCAACGAGGAGCTTGTTCTCTGATTCCTTGAGGCTGGATCCCTTCTCGGTAAACAGCGGTTTTTTGATGATATCGTATATAGTTTTCATTTCTTGCCTGCCTCAGCCAGTTTTTCAGCAGCACCTTTGGTAAGCAAAAGCCTGCTGTGGACGGTAACATCATAGGAGTTAAGGTCTGAAACTCTTGTTACAGTCACCCCTGGTATATTCCTTGCAGAAAGGAGCACTGCCTCGTCTTTCTCAGGCAGCACGATAAGCGTGCTCACGCCTTCAAGCCCAAGACCCTTCAGCAACGAGACCATTTCTTTTGTCCTCGGCTTATCAAGGGATATGCTGTCAAGAATCGTGACGTCTCCGCCGGATAATTTCTCAGAAAGTGCTGCATTCAGGGCAAGCCTTCTGGCCTTCTTTGGGATGGCATATGAATAGTCGCGCATCTGGGGTCCGAAAATGGTGCCGCCGCCTCTCCACAGCGGGGAACGGCTGCTGCCAGCCCTTGCCCTGCCGGTTCCTTTCTGCCTCCAGGGTTTTTTGCCGCCACCCCTGACAAGACCCTTGGTCTTTGTCGCATGGGTACCCTGCCGCTGGTTGGCGAGATAATTCACTACTGCGTTGTGCACCACTCCAGCCTTTGCAGTCTGACTGAAAACTTCCTCAGAGAGGTTGATTTTGCCAACCGCCTTATTGCTCTTGTCCTTTATATCATATTCAGCCATATTATTTTTCCTTTCTGATCTCAAGCACCGTACCCTTTGATCCGGGGACCGCACCCAAAATGAGAAGAAGATTCTGGTCTGCCTTAATATCAACGATCTTCAGATTCTTCACGGTGACCTTTTCAGAGCCCATATGCCCCGGCAGTCCCTTGTTCTTAAACACACGGGACGGGAAAGAACTCTGTCCGATAGAGCCGGGTGCCCTGTTGAACATGGAGCCATGGGATCCAGGACCGCCTGCATAATTGTGCCGTTTCATAACACCCTGGAACCCTTTACCCTTGGAAACCCCTGTTACGGAAATCATGTCGCCTTTCTGGAATTTCTCGACGGTGACCATGTCCCCGACCTTAAGATCTCCCATGGGAAATTCCCTGAGAAATTTATAGGGTTTCAATGCAGCCTTTTTGAACATGCCCTGCATCGGCTTGGTTACCTTTTTTTCTTTTTTAATCTCTGAAAAACCGACCTTCACCGCATCATAGCCGTCTGTCTTGCCGGTCTTGACCTGAATGACACAGCAAGGCCCGGCTTCAACCACGGTGACCGGCCAGATTTTTCCGTTCTCATCAAAAATCTGCGTCATGCCGAGTTTTTTTCCAAGGATTCCTGTCATAATTTAATCTCCACATCAACCCCTGCAGCAAGTTCGAGCTTCATGAGCGCATCCACTGTCTGGGGTGTCGCATCATGTATGTCAATAAGCCTTTTATGGGTCCTGATTTCAAACTGCTCCCTGGATTTCTTGTCAACATGGGGAGACCTGAGAACCGTTATCTTGCTGATATGGGTAGGCAGGGGAACCGGTCCTGCGATCCTCGCCCCTGTCCGCTGCGCCGTATCAACGATCTCCTTCACAGACTTGTCAAGAACTCTGTGGTCATATCCTCTTAATTTTATTCTGATTATCTGATTCACGATTACTCCATCACCTCAGTAACAACGCCTGCGCCGACGGTCCTGCCGCCTTCCCTGATCGCAAACCGCAGTTCCTTCTCCATCGCTATCGGCGATATCAGCTCCACCTTCAGGCTTACGTTATCACCGGG
>JBBIUL010000004.1:0-20904 GCA_037440265.1 Nitrospira sp.
TGAACCGGCGCCGGCCCCCAGGGGCCGCCCCAAACCCCGCCCTTGAAAGAGAAAAAGATTTAGTCACCATCCGCCGAAAAATGATAAAATACGCATCAGTGAAATTCGAAAGAATTATTTTAAAGCGTGGTGAAATCATGGAAGGATGCACGTGGACGAATTTTCAATAGAGCTTGCCGCCGAGCGCATAGATGATGCTCGAACACGCGATAATTTCAGAGAGGTCTTAAGTTCCTTCATAAATGGCAATTATCGCTCTTCTGTTGTTATGCTTTGGTCTATTGTTGTAGCAGATCTGATCTACAAGCTCCAAGCACTTCGTGATCTTCATGGAGATACAATCGCCGCATCTATTCTGACAGAAATTGAAAATCGGCAACTTGCAAACCCTACAAATCCAGAATGGGAATCATACTTGATTGATGAAATGCGCACTCGAACTCATTTCTTTGAGCCATCAGATTATAATTATTTACAGTCGCTACAAAAACTGCGTCATCTCTCGGCACATCCGGTATTAAGAAGTACGACGCTACTTTTTGCACCTAATAAGGAAACTGTTCGTGCTTTTATTCGTAACGCACTAGAGGCGGTTTTGCTTAAACCTCCTATTTTTACAAAGCGGATTGTCAACGAATTTGTGACGGATCTTGCTGCACAAAAAATATTGCTCCCAGATGATACTTCATTAGGTCGCTATCTGGCTGCAAAGTATTTTCGGAATCTTCATCCCGATGTTGAAGACGAATTAATCAAGGCTCTCTGGAAATTCTGTTTCAGGCTGTCAAACCGTGATACTGACGAAAATCGTGATATAAATGTTAGAACGTTGCAGATTCTATATAATCGACGCCCTGCTGAGTTTAAGCGGCTCGTTGAATCTCAGAGCTCTTTTTTTAGCGAAATGGCTCATATAGGGGACCCCGATGAGTTTGGGACAATTGCCCCGGTACTTCCCTTAGAACGGTTAATTCTTTTCTTATCTGATCGCCCTGTTCTATTTGGTGCGTTGTCAGATGCTGCGAAAGTCATTATCAGGAACTATGCTGGGAGTGATATCAATCTTTTTGTTTTGGCGCCTTTCTTGAGTCCGTCTGCAGCTGCTCATGTTGCTGCTATTGTTGCGCGTTCTGACAGATTCAATATATCTATCATGGCGTGGACTGGTTTACTGAAATGGTCCCGCGAAAATGGGCTTCAGAACGCTGCGAATGATTTAGCTATAGATATCTACTGCAGGAGCGTAAACTTTAATAAGGCCGATTCTAACTTTTCGCACTTCATCGAATCTAATCTTATTGCATTTGACGAGGAGCGGCTGCTTCATTTGCTCCAAGGTATTGAGGGAAATTCACAAACATATTGGCGTGGAAAAGCACGAATGGATCACGCATTGATACTCAATCGATGCAGGGCGGTTTTTGGAGAATCCTTTGATACACGAGATTATCCTAATTTTCACTCTTCGCTTCCTGAACAGCAATAATGACCTAATTCTGTAGCTTGTTATGCCACATCCTCCCCCGCCCCTGCCTCTCCCCTACACATGCCTGCGCGCCCTCGGCAAAGTGCTTTCCCCTCTCCTTCCCGTCGGCCTCGCCCCGAAGGAAAGAGGAGGCAGCCAACGACGGAGGCGAAACGGTAAGCACACGTGTCCTCACTGCGTTGCGGGTTCCGAGTGCCTACATAACCACATTTGATTTGAGACCTGCATTAAGGTAAGCACACGCGTCCTCACCCCTCCGGGGATTGCGGTTATCGAGTGCTGTTATCTGTCCGGATTCCCCCAGCCCTCCCAGCGGCAAAGGCCGCGCCTGTCACTGCTCTTGCAAAGCAACATCGTGCCAGTCACGTCCCTTGCTTGCTCCCATCCGCCCCCAGGGGCTCCCTCGGTCAAAAAGATTGAAGACAACCTTTGCCCCTTTTCCAGAAAGGATATTCCGTGTCTAAGAACCCGTCAAGGGCAAGCGCTGTGCGATGAGGCCGCACCCTTGACAGAACCTTAGACACTTCATTCTTTTTTCTCCCATCAGGGGCAAGGGTTTTAAAAAAAAGAATGGAGGAGTCTATGAGGCAACAAGGTGTTTGCAATTGTCCTTTTCGCTCCGGTCAGGGTGTCGCCTGGTGTGCCGTCGATGGCGAGCACTGCAGGGTTGTGTCCGATGTCACCGGCCTCTGGTGCCGGGGTTGGCTGCCAAGCGGCAAGCCGTCAGATTTGCAGGTGTCGTTTGTGTCTCAGGGGCGGTTGTTTTAAGTTCCATGTGGAACACAACTGTTATGAAAATATCTGCACGCTATAACAAATGTTATTATAGCCATAAGAATTACTGATTTGACTAATAATAACAATTGTTAGTATTATATAAGTAAGGAAAGAGAGGGGTTCAAGATGCAAAGAGAACGTATAGAAAGAAAAATGAAAGAGCTTGTTGACTGGTCCGCCGTCAAATATCACACCGACGAAATCGAGGCATACATAGGAAAGATGGAATATTACAAGCTGGATTATACAGGCGATTTGCGCTTTGAGCTTGAGCGTCTTGAAGAACTATTCAGGGAGGCAGAAGAGAAGGCGCTTGACGCACTGATCAGGGAAGACGATGCAGAGCTTGAGGCAGAGGAAACAAAATTTTTTGCCCTTGATACTAACAACTGTTATGAGCATGCAGAAAGGAGGTGATGAAAAATGGGCATGTCAAAGAATCAGATGCTTGCGTATTTTCCCGAAGATGACGGCGATGAAGATGACTTTGACGATTTCTTTGCAAGTGCACAAGCCGATGATTGGTCAAGAATCACCGGCTTAGGCTTATCTCTTCCCGGACCGGAAGAGTTCAGAAACGAAGCAATTCCATTTTAAGAAAGGAGCGGGGAGGGTGTCAAGCCCTCCCCGGAAAGGAGATCATGACAATGTTCAGGAAAGCTGAAAGGAAAAAGGCAAAGTTAAGGCTGGGGATTCTCGGCCCGTCAGGGTCTGGAAAGACATACTCGGCAATACTCATCACAAAGGGTCTCGGCGGAAAGGTCGCGCTGATCGATACCGAGCACGGCAGCGGCGAGCTTTACTCCCACCTGATGGACTATGACGTTGCAACACTCACACCGCCGTTTTCTCCGGAAAAATATGTCCAGTTGATCCATAGCGCAGAGCAGGCAGGATACAGCGTCCTTATAATCGATTCCCTTTCTCACGCATGGTCAGGAGACGGCGGAGTCCTCGACATGCACGACAAGGCAACCGCAGCCACACGCAACAGCTTCACCGCATGGCGGGAAGTCACACCACAGCATAATGCCCTTGTAGATGCAATCTTGCAGTCACCCCTTCACATCATAGCCACAATGAGAACAAAGACAGCCTATGAAGTCACGCAGGATAACGGAAAGGCAAAGGTCGTCAAGGTAGGCCTTGCCCCCATTCAGCGCGACGGCATGGAGTATGAATTTACGGCAGTATTCGAATTATCAGTTGACGGCCACATTGCCACCGCATCGAAGGACAGGACGACACTCTATGACGGCAGGCACTTTAAGCCCGCAGTCGAAACAGGGAAAGAGCTGCTTGACTGGCTGGAAGCCGGTATTGATGGAGATACAGCAGCGCGGGAAGCGGTAAAGGCGATGATAGAGCGCATCAGCAAAATAGACAACCTCTTTGAACTTCGCAACTGGTGGAAGAAACACCAGCTTGAAATTGAGGCCCTGAAACTCGTTGACAGGACTCTTGTTGTCAGCGCAAAGGATGCCCGGAAAGCAGAACTCGAAAAGGCAGAGCAGGCCGGGAAAGCGCAGAGCGCGGGAGGGTAGATCATGCCGGCCATCGGGTTTATATGTCCTGATAATCAGCGCGTCACATTCGCGGAATGCTTCGGGGGGTGTCGTCTTAAAGACGCACTCCCCTGCAGCAGATGCAAGGCCCTTCCTTTCCTTCGGAAATGTGCCCGTCAACGGGAATGGACAGGAGAGCCGAGCACAACCCAGCTCCTCCGGGGTGTCCGGGAATCCTGGTTAAAGATTACGAGGAATTATTACATCAACCCCGATGATCACGCTTTCAGCATCCTGGGCACTCAGGCCCACGCTGTCCTTGATAACTTCGGCAAAGGTGATCATCTGACAGAAGAAAGATTGAAGGATGAAATATGCTCAGGCGCTTTCGATTTCTATGACGGTGAGACACAGACGCTTTACGATTACAAGACTTGGGGAAGCTACAAGGTGCAGCAGGCCCTCGGTATCAGATCAATCGAAGTCCCGGAAACAGACGAGAGCGGTCAGCCGATATTGAAGAAGTCCGGGAAGAATAAAGGGGAACCCAAGACCCGGAAGGTTTACGTCAACGGCGATATTGTAGCCCGGATAAACGCACTCTTTGAAACAGCCATTCAGCTTTCAGACTACCGGGACAAGCTGCTATCAGTTTTACCCAGCGGCTACACAGTAAGAAACATGGCAGTTCAGGTTATCTCTCGTGACGGCGGCCTTATGGTCTCCGCCATGCGAGGCATTGAGGAAAAGGCCCCGCTTGTTCCGATCAATGGAATATCAAGCCACTGGATACGGAAATATTTCAGCCGGAAAAAAGAGCTGCTTCTTGACGCGCTTGATAAGGACTATGCGACGAAATGCCGCAGGCGCGAGACATGGGAAGGCAGGAAATGCGCCGGTTACTGCGAAGTCTCCGAAATATGCGCAACTTTGGACGGGAAGGAGACCGCATGAAGGCAGTTATAGAAACCAGAGAAGATTTGTATTTGATTCGCATCTATGGGAGCGACGATATCCCCTGTGATGCCTATGTAGTTGACCAGCTTGAATTTAAGACAGACAAGGGCGGAATAACAATGCCTGCAAACAGCCAGGACGTAGAGCTTGCTCTATGGATTCTAAATTGAGGAGGAAGGACAATGAAGGTTTATGATCTTTTGTGGAAGAAGGCGGAGGACGAAAAAACAGGAAAGGCGAGATGGGAAAAGGTCGGAGTCCTGATCGAGAAGGACGAAGGCAGGATGTCGGTCAAGATTGATCTGATACCGGCCGCAGACTGGAACGGCTGGCTTGTAGTCTCAGAGCGTAAGGCAAAAGACGCAGGAGCAGAGCCGGAGTTCAGCAGCGAACTGGAACCGTTTTGACAATCACAATGCCGGGCCTGTCACTTGCCTTGCAAGCAAAAGCAAGTCCGTGCCAGGCCCCGCTTAAACAATCAGGGAGACAATGGAAAGACTACTCGACATAGACGACGTATCAGAAATGCTGGGAGTGACAAAGGCCACGATCTATTCATGGACTTCTCAGAACAAGATACCTCATGTGAAGCTCAGCAAGAGGCTCTTGAAGTTCCGGGAGCTGGAGATTATGGCATGGATCGCGGCCCGGTCGGTGAGCATGGATACATGCATACCGCCTGAGCGCGTGATACATCCAAAGAGGACTGTAAGCGATCCTGATGATTTCATTGAAAGGATCATCAATACAGCAAAAGAGGAAGCGCTTAACTGAAGTCAACAAACTGTCTTGTCGTGATACAATTAAAGCGGGTATTTTCAGGCCTTGTTTAGTCCCGCAGTCTACAGACAAGAAAGGAGGCTCGGGAATCATGGGACTATACAGGCGACCGGATTCAGATATTTACTGGATGTCCTTTACCTATAACGGCAGGCTTTTTCGGAAGACTACCGGGACATCCAACGAGAAGTTAGCGAAAAAGATTTTGGCCAAGGTCCAGACTCAGATCGTCGAAGGCAAGTGGTTCGATATAGACCACTCAAAAGACAGGACACTCAAAGAGATGATTGAAAGATACGAAAAGGAATATACGGTTCATCGGACTTACTACCCGCAGAAACGGGAGAAGTCTATCTTCAAGCATCTCTATGCATACTTCGGCAAGAACTGCACCTTGGGCGGGATCGAGCAGCGCATTGGTGGATATGAGCAGTTCAGGAAGGTCAAAGATGTCTCACCCGCAACAGTCGTCAAAGAGCTCGGTCTATTGCGGACGATGTTCAACACAGCCCGCAAGCAGTGGAGATGGAAGGTTGATAACCCAGTATCGGATATCAAGCTCCCGAAGGTGCGCAATGAGCGTGTTCGCTATTTATCGGAGGATGAACACAAGGCCCTGTTTGAGGCCCTGGAGAAATCCGAAGAGAAATGGCTAAAGCCGCTGGTCATTGTCGCAATTGATACAGGACTGAGACTTTCTAACCTCTGTGACCTCAAATGGTCGGAAGTGAACCTTTTCAGCAAAATGATCACTATAGACGCAGAGGCCATGAAGAATGACGACTATCTAGGTGTGCCGTTGACAGACCGGGTCTTCCAGATATTCAAGGAGCTGAGAAAGGCACAGTGCCTGTCAGGGCATGTCTTCCACAACAAAGGGCAGAAGCTCTATGACAGAAAGGTCCAAAGGGCTTTCAGGGATGCACTGGAAAAGGCGAAGATCGGGAACTTTCATTTCCACGATCTGAGGCATACCTTTGCAAGCTACCTGAGACAGCAGGGCGTTGACCTTCACACAATCTCGAAGCTGCTCGGTCACAAGGATTTGAGGATGACGAAGCGTTACGCACACCTCAATGTGGATTCATTGAGAAGTGCAATTTCGAGGCTCAGTTTCACGTTTTCTTCACGGTCAGGCGAGGACCGGCATGCAGAAACCGTGTAACTCCTTGAAAAGATTGGCGGTCCCAACGGGAATCGAACCCGTGTTTTAGCCTTGAGAGGGCCACGTCCTAGGCCTCTAGACGATGGGACCATCTTAAAAACCAAGAACTGAGAAGTTAAAACTGAGAAGTTAAAACTGTAATTTTTCTGTTAATTTTATCCTGTTTCTCAATTTTCAGTTCTTACTTCTTAGTTCTTACTTCTTGTTAAGTTATTGGCTGGGGAGAGAGGATTCGAACCCCTATAAGCAGATCCAGAGTCTGCCGTCCTGCCATTGGACGACTCCCCAACGGCTTAATTTTATAGCACAAAACAGATGTCTTTGTAAACCAAAGCGGATGGAGAGATTGTACGCAGAGACTGATGTCTTCTGAGGACAGAATGGGTTCCGGAGGCGCCTGCTGCGGCAATCGCAAAGCGGTTTTTCATTGCATTATTTCAAAAAAAAGTATAAGTTAGCCATACATATCAACATTACTGGGTTATCACTGCTGTGCTTATCGAGGTGGCCGCATAAAAAAACTCAGCACGAGATTCTTCTGGATCCTCCTTGCGGGGGTTGTCTTTTTCTTCGGTGTGCTCACGTATCTCATCATGGAGAGAGAGACCTCCCTAATCCGGGAATTTTTCACCGATCATACCAAAACCGAAACGCGTCTCGTCATTCTCCAGCTTAATGAACTCATGCACGCAAACAATGCCGACGGGATCACGGATTATATACGTGAGCTGAACGAGGCCGGTGAAATAGAGGTCGGGATATTCGGACCGGGCGGCAGCCCCGCGTTCGGGTCAAAAATGCAGCTGCCCGATGCACGGTTCGCCCCCCGGGCCGGGGAGGCAATCCATCTCGACGGCAAACTCGTGTTCAGCAGACCAATCAGAAACGAAAAAAGGTGCCATGCCTGCCACAGCCCGGAGGACGAGAACCGCGGCACTGTTGTCATAAAGCATTCTGCTGTCAGGATGGAGCAGGAGATCAGGACTACGGTCCGCAACATCCTTCTGTTTGCCCTTTTCCTCGGCATTACCAGTGAAATCTTTCTGCTTGTCATCCTGAAAAAAATGGTCCTCGGCCCGATCGGGGCGCTGAACAAGGGAGCCCGGATGCTGAAAGAAGGCAGGCTTGACTACCGCATCGAAAAAAATGCAGACGACGAAATCGGGTCGCTCGTCTCCTGCTTCAACGAGATGGCAGAGAGCCTGGAACACTCCCGTGCAAACCTCGAAAACGCAGTGAGGCAGAGGACAAAGGAACTGGGAATTGCCGCTGAACTGACAACGCATATGCTCAGGGCGGATACTCACCTGAGTGTGTCGACAAAACATTTTCTGACGGCGATCACAAAAAACCTCGGATACCGGCTTGCCGCCCTCGTGCTTGTTGACAGGGAAACCGGCAGGCTTGTTCAGGAACAGAAGCAGGGCACGGACGCAGACATCTTTGATTTCGACATATCCCTTGCAAGCAACCATCCTTTTATAGAGGCCGCCAGGGAGGCGCGGACCACGGTAATAAAAGCATCCGAGATCAAGGCACCTGATCATCTCGGAACTTTTGTCATCATCCCCATTGTTTCCCGCCAGCGGAACCGCTGCAGCGATATCAATCTCTGCGCACTCGAAGATTGCCCCGCATATCAGAATGCCGATGACCGGTGCTGGCTCATACAGGACACCCTGTGCAGAAGCCCCCTGGCCGTTGCCGGCAAGGAGAAGATATATGGATGTGTTCACTGTCCTGCCTTCCCTGTCCTCGGCATGCTGATCGCCGGCAGGGAAGATGCGGTAACAAAAACATCCCTCCATTCGCTTGAAATCATTGCCTCAGAGATGACGACAGCCATTGAAAATCAGCGGTTTGCAGAGGGCAAGAAGAAGACCATCGATAACCTCATCAGACTTCATGATATCTCGGTAGACGCACTGCAGACCCTTGACCCAGACGCGCTGAACCGGGCAATCATCTCATCTGCTGCCGCCTTTGCCCATATGGACGCAGTAGTGCTCTGGCTGAAGGGCCATGACGGCAGGCTCTGTCCCGAAGCCGCTGCCGGTATAGACAGCACCTGTCTTCCCTGTCAAATCGATGCTGATACCACTTTTATTGGAAGGGCGCTAAGGGAAAACCGGATTATTGAGACGGTAAAAATCGCTGAGGTTGTCTGCCTCCATGATTTTCTGAAGCAGGCCGGATTTCTGTATGTCGCGTCTTTGCCGCTCTATCACAAAGATGATCTGTACGGCTGCCTGGTCCTCCTGAGAAAGAGGGATTTTTTCATGACAGACCCGGAGAAGGCAATCATGCAGCTGTTTTCGAGTCAGGCTGCAGCCGCTATTCATACAGCCCGGATGTATAAGTCTCTCTTTGAATCAGAGGAACGTTACAGGGGCCTTATCAACAGCGCGCAGGATGCCATCTTTACCATCTCCTCGTCGGGGAGGCTCACTTCCCTGAACCCTGCCTTCGAAACCATTACCGGCTGGCCCTGCGGTGAATGGATCGGGAAATTCTTCATCCCCCTCGTACACCCTGATGACCGGTCTCCTGCTCTCGGGATTTTCCGGCAAGTGCTCAAAGGCGGTCCACAGCCCCTGTTCGAGCTGCGCATCCTCTGCAAGGGCGGCAGCTATGTAACCGCCGAGTTCAAGATCGTGATGCGCTTCACAAGAGATGACACGATTCATATCATCGGAATCGGGCGTGATGTGACAGCACGGAAACGGCTCGAGGAAGAACGCACCATCCTCATCTCTGGCCTCAATGAGCAGAAAGAGCTCTCCGAGGCAATCTTCAACACCATGACTATGGGTGTTATGGTCCTTGACAGAGACGGCCTGATCATGCGCCTGAACCGGGCTGGTGCAGACATTCTGAAGATCGATCCGAAGGAGGTTGGCGCAGCAAGGATTACTGATCTCTATCCCGACCTCTCCGCATTCCTTCTCACAAGCCATGAAATTGGGAGGGAGACCGTACTCCTAACCGGCGGGCGTATCATCCCTATCGGTTTTACCAACTCGCCCCTGCTCGGTCCTGATGGCCTGCAGCAGGGGATCGTTGTAGTATTCAGGGACCTCACGGAGATCAGGAAGCTTCAGGCAGAGGTGCAGAGAAGAGAGCACTATGCAGCGGTCGGCAAAGTCCTTTTCGGCATTGCCCACGAGATCCGGAATCCCCTCTTCGGCATCTCATCCATCGCACAGATACTTGAGCAGGAAGTCACATCCCCGCAGCATCTGGCCATGATTCAGGCAGTACTCAGAGAATCTGACCGGATGAACCACCTCATGGAAGAACTCCTGCTCTATGCCCGGCCGTCACGGCTCGATATACAGGATATCAGCCTTACCCGTCTGATGGAAGAAATACGTTATTCCATACGCGGGAAACGGTCCGGCATTGGGATAACCGAGCAGATACCGGCAGGGTTCATGATCAGGGCAGACGCGGACAAGATAAAACAGGTGCTCCTGAATCTCATAGACAATGCGGTCGAGGCGGCCCGCTCATCAGTAACGATATCTGCATGCACGGTGAACGGCTCCATTGAAATCAGCATAGCTGACGACGGCCCGGGCATCCCTGAAGAAAACAGGGAAAAGATATTCGAGCCTTTCTTTACAACAAAAAAGCGCGGCACCGGTCTCGGTCTCCCTATCAGCAAAAAGATCATCAACGACCACGGAGGAACCCTTGAGGTCGACTCCTCAGGGGAAGGCAGATCAACAATGACCATAACCCTCTCTGCATAGCATTCACGCCCTCATCATGATCTCATCGGCAACAGAGGTAATCGGCACAACAATGTCAACCGCATTGTTTTTTATGGCTGCCTGAGGCATCCCGAAAATCGCTGAGGTGGCCTCATCCTGTGCTATGGTGAACCCGCCCTTCTCCCTTATGGATTTCAACCCTGACGCCCCGTCAGACCCCATGCCGGTCATGATCACTCCCAGGGAACGCCTGCCGTAATGTTCCGCGACAGACTGGAAAAGGACATCGGCTGATGGCCGGTGCAGGATGTCCATAGGATCCATGGAGAGCCTGACCTGGTACTGCGCGGATTCGCCCTGCTTCGTCTTTCTGAGCGTCATATGAAGCCCTGCAGGCGCGACCAGCGCCACTCCCGGCCTGACCGCATCCCCTTCTTCGGCTTCCTTCACCTGTATACTGCAGATTGAATCAAGCCTTTTCGCAAAGGCATCGGTAAATCCCCTCGGCATATGCTGCACCACAAGCACTCCAAACGTAATATCCGCGGAAAGTTTCGGGAGCACCATCTGGAGGGCAAGCGGACCGCCGGTAGATGATCCTATTGCCACGACATCGAAGCAGCTGCCGGATCGGCCAGCCGATACCGGCCGTTGCTGAATGTTCAGCTGCAACGGTTTACCTCCGGCGATCAAACGGACCTTGGTAAGCACCTCATTCGCCAGATCCAGAAAATCCATCATCGTTGCAGATGATTTGTCCACAAAATCCATGGCGCCGAGCTCCAGCGCCCTTAGTGTCATCTCAGCGCCCTGCTTCGTAAGCTGCGACAGCATGAGGACCGGTGTCGGTCTTTTTTCCATGATATGCGTGAGGGTCGCAATCCCGTCCATGCCGGGCATGATGATGTCGAGCGTTACGACATCAGGCTGGAGGTCAAGCACCTTTCCGATCGCTTCCTTGCCGGAGTTCGCCGTACCGACTACTTCCATTCCTTCATCCGAGTGAAATATTCTCGAAAGCGCCTTCCGCACAAATGCTGAATCGTCAACAACGAGCACCTTGATCTTTTTCATGTACGCCACCTTTTCTGCCTCTGCATCACTATCCGGCGGTCAGAAGCCGGAGACTCCGCCGGGCAGCTGCCTGCACCTCTTCATGGTTGTCGGCAAGCATCTTCATAAGCAGCGGCTCGGCAGCTGAACGTTCAAGGGAACCCAGGGCCAGTGCTGCCTCTGTCCGGACCTCTGGATCATCATCTTCAAAGAAAGCACTGAGCTCCTGATCCGCACCGATGATGTTCAGTATCTTGGCAAAGATTACCCGGTGGCTGCCCGTGGTTTTTTTCAATACGGCAGTTATATCCGGGACCGCAGCCCGGCCGGTCCGGATCAGTCCTCTGATTGCATATTCCTGCAGTTCCGTATCATTGACGGCCTGCAGGAAACACGGTACTCCTTTGCTGCTTGCAGTCCAGCAGAGGGCTATCAGTGCACTCCTCTGCACCGCAGTATCAGGTGATGCAAACAGATCTATAAGCAGGTCCTCAAGGGGCCTGAAAAACCCGGGATAGTCCGCATCATGGCATTTCTCACCTATGGAGACGATGGTCTGTACTATCACCTCCCTGAGGTCTCCTTCATCCATATGGCGGAGCAGAAGGGGGACAGAGTCTTGGTCTCCTGAATGCGCGAGAGCGAGGATCGAGAGGAGCCTTAATTCTTCGCGTTGAAGGGCTGTATGGAGCATATCGCGGGCCTCATCTCCTCCAATCATCCCGACGGAGTTGATTGCCGCAGCAGCAACCCATGGTTCGTCATCGAGGAGACGTTCGAGTGCAGGCAACGCCCTCGGGTCCTTCATCTTCCCAATCGCCTCGGCAACCGCGGTCCGAACATTTACGTCGTTATCCTCTGCTGCACCGAACAGGAGGGGGAGCGTGGCTGGATCTCCTATTGCATATAGAATGTTGGCAGCAAAAAGTCTCACTTCCGGATCATCGTCCCTGATAAGCAGAGTGAGTGACGGAAATGCCCTGCTGCCGAGGATACTGAATATCTCCATGGAGGCATTTCTCACATCGGCATCTGCCTGCTCCCTGACCCCCCTTTCGAGCGCTGGGATAATCTCCGCAAGCGGGTGCGCCAGAAGCGCAGAAACCGCCTGGCCCTTTTCCCACCGATCCAATCGGGCAAGAGACCTGAGTCTATCGTAGAGTGCCGTTGTCATGGCATGCCCTCAGGTCTTTTCCAGGATCCGGCTTCTGCGCCAATACGGTACTGCCTTTTCTTTCTGTAGACCACCACCCCGTTCCGGTACTCCGGTATAAAGAGGTTTGTCCGCTGGATCAGACTCTCTGATATGCCGATGAAGAGATACCCTGTATCGGAAAGGCAGTTGTAGATGTTCACAATAATTTTTTCGACAGCCTCATCGCTCATGTAGATGAGCACGTTTCTGCAGAATATGATATCCGTATTCTCGAGGCCGGCATATGCCTCCGGGTCAAGAAGATTGCCGTGTCTGAACATGACATTGCTCGCCACAACCCTCTTTAGAACATACCGCCCCTCACTGCCCTTGAAATACTTCTGGATGATTTTCTCATTGCCGTTGACTCCCCTGAGGGAGTTATCAGAATAGGTCGCGCTCTGCGCCATCCTGAGAGCTGTCCGGTCAATATCAATGCCTGTCAGCGAAACGTCCCAGCCCCAAAAAAAGAGTCCGGTTTCCTGCAGGGTGATGTTCAGGGAATAGACCTCTTCTCCCGTTGATGAGGCGAGGGATAGGATACGGAGGTGATTCTCATTGCTCCTGCCTTTCTCCCGCTTGATATCCGGCAGCAGTTCGGCAAGCATATCGAACTGTTTCTTTTCCCGGAAAAAATAGGTCTCGTTGTTCGTAATGTGCGAGGCCAGGGTATACAGCTCTTCTCCGGTCTGGTCAGCGGCAATATATTCGCAGTATTCTTTATAGCTGCCGAGGTCGAGCACGGCAAGCCGGTGAGAGATGCGCGCATGAAGCGTCAGCCGTTTGTCACCCTTGAGGAGAATCCCGAATTCACTCTGGATCAGCCCCGCAAGGCGCTGGTATTCGGTTTCACTCATGAAATCTCTTTCAATCATGGCACCCCACGGAAAAAAGGTATTTGGGAGTGAGACGGCTCCATGCCGTCTCTCCCGGAAGTGACAGAGTCACCATCCTACACCTCAATCGCCTGTATGATCTTGAATGCCTGGCAGGTCATACAATTCCGCAGCTTTGACCGGAAATCACCCTGTTGCGCGCCTTTGCACCATGTCCCTGCAATCGTCCAGCACCGCTCCTCTTCTGCATTGAAAGCAGGGCATTTATGCCGGGATGCTACAGGACAGTTCATAATTTCCCAGCAGCGCTTGTTGCCGTTTGAATGAAAGCGGAACCCGCTGATCGTATACTGGAGATTTTCAATCTGGAAGAGCGTCTCATCGGAAACCGTCACCATGTCATTTGAAAGTTTCAGATTATCGGAAGATATCTGACTCATGCCTTCCATTGCCTTTACAACGTTCTCGCCTCCCATCTTCTGCTCTGCCGTTGCCTTGGCCACGCTCTGGGTCATATCCTGCATCATTTCCACTGCCTGGACAATCTGTTTCGTGCCTCCAACCTGCTCTTTTACAGCCATGCCGACTTCGTGCACAATATGCTTCATCCGGTCAACGGCTTCCCTGATCTGTCTGCTGCCCAGGGACTGCTCTTTTGCCGCCCCGTTCACTTCCTGGACCATCCTGTTCATGCGTTCAAGGGAGAACCGTATTTCACCGGCGCTGGCAACCTGCGCACGTACTGCCATAGTCACATCGTCTGTCGAGGAATTCATATCGAGGACATACTTCATAACCTGCTCTATCGCCTTGTGCAGCTCAGAGGCCGCCTTGGCAATGCCCTGCATGACATCAGAACTGTCCTTGACTGCCCCGATGATCTCGGAAAAGGCATCCCTGCTGGACTCTGCGAGAGAAATGCCTCCCTTTCCTGCATCATAGGTTTCCTCGGTTGCCTTGATCGCCATAGCAGTCTCCTGCTGCACCTGTCTGATTACTACCGCTATTTCCTTGGTAGCCTCCATGGAACGTTCTGCCAGTTTTCTGATTTCCTCAGCAACGACGGCAAAGCCTCTTCCTGCATCCCCTGCACGTGCAGCCTCAATAGCGGCGTTCAATGCAAGGAGATTCGTCTGGTCGGCAATTTCGTCGATAACCTGGACGATCGTGCCGATTTCTTCCGAACGCTGCCCGAGATTCCTGATGCTGTCCATGGTCTTTTCCGTTGTCCTGCCGATATTCTGGAGTCCCTCTATGCTTTTATATATCGACTCTCCGCCTTCCTGCGCCTCATTGTATGCCTTCTGCGTAAGCGTATAGGCACCTTCTATCCTGACGGCAACTTCCTTCACGGTCCGCGTCATCTCCTCGATTGTTCCGCTCGTCTCCACAACCATGGTCTTGAGCACCTCGGTGTTCCTGCCGATCTGCTCTATGGCTGACAGAAGGTTCTCGACTGTCATGGATGTCTCCGAGACAGACTCAGTCATGGACGACGAGTTCTTTGCAGTCTGATCGATCGAAACAGTCATCTGCTCGATGGTAATAGACGTCTGCTCAACGGACGCGGCCATCAGGTCGGCGCTCTTTCCGACCTGTTCAATGGAAGCAGCCATCTCGCTGATGGTGGAGGATGTTTCGTCCACATTTGCAGCAAGGGCATCAGCATTTTTCGCCACCTGGGATATGGACACTGCCATTTCTTCCATCGAGGATGTGGTCTCTTCGGTTGCCGAGGCCTCTTCCTGGGAAGACTGGGCAAGCCTGTTCGCGTTCTTCGTCACCTTGTCCGATGCAACTGCAACATGATAGGATGACTTTACCGTATTCTGCATCAGCTCCCGCAGTACCTTGATGACCTTGTTGAACTCGCCTGCTACCTGCATGATCTCTTCGCTGCCTTTCACTGAGACGTCTTCGGTGAGGTCACCACCCGTTATTTTTTTCATGGATGCGGTAATGCCTTCGATCGGCCTTGTGATCCCGCTGCTTATTCCCCTGACAAATATGGTCCCGCCGATGACGCCGAAGAGCAGGACAAAACCGGCAATGCCGAATGTTATGGAATTGGCCCGCGAAATAGCGTCCTTTACCTCTTTGTCTTTTGTCTCTTCATCTTTCTTGAGTATTTCTTTCATCCTGTTAAGGTCTGCCTGCACGGCAGTAACCGCCGGTATGGTCTCTGCCTGGTAGACCTCATATGCCTTCGCCCTGTTCCCGTCCTTCATGAGTGAGATAATCTTCTCGGCCGAGGCATGCAGCGCCCGGTGGGGAGTATCCAGCTGCTTGAACGGCTCAGCAATCTCAGCTGAATAGGGCGAGAAGGTATGCATCCACTTCCCGAGATTGCACTCAGCCGGGTCGAGTTTCCCCTTGAATTCCTTTCCCTGTATGAAGAGTCCGGTCGAAAGGCCGTCCATCCATTTCAGGTGATCCACAACCCTGTCTGAAAAGAAGGTGTTCATTTCAGAAAGCTGCAGGGCCTCGCTTTTGATATTCTCCACATTTTTCATAGAGAGGTAGTATACAACTGACATGGACAAAACCATGACGAGGATTATTCCCAGTCCGACAAACAGTTTTGTGCTGATTTTTATCTTCATTTCTGCCTCCTTTGCAAATCAATCCTGTTCATTCCTGATGCCCTCTGTTTGCACCTGCTCCCGTACTGCAGCGGTCCCGTCAGGACCCTCAAGCCTTTCCCTCCTGAGGAGCCTCTTCAAATCGAGAAGTATTACCAGCCTTTCCTGAACCTTGGCTACGCCGGTCAGATAGTCCGTATCAACTTCGAGCACCTCCTCCGGTGCAGTCTCCACAGCATCGGCCGGGACCTTTATGACATGGGAAACCGCATCGACAAGAAGCCCGATAATCTTTTCGCCTATTTCAGTCACAACAATACGGGACTCCCTGCTTAAAGCGCCCTGCGGAAGCTTCAGCCGCTTTCTGAGATTCAGAACCGGCAGGACCCGTCCCCTGAGGTTGATGACGCCTTCCATGTGAGAAGGTGCATTGGGGACCTTTGTTATGTTGATAACCCGCACTATTTCCTGCACCTGGTTTATCGGCACCCCGTAAAGCTCTCCGAGGTTGAATGTCACAAGCTGCATTTCCCCCGTCTGCCCGCTGTTCTGTCCGAGAATCTCTTCTGCAAGACCGAATGACGGCAATTGTATTCCCGACATATTACACACCTCCTTACGCAACGTGTTCAAGGGTTTTAACTGTCTTCGTCTTCCAGAAAGACGCTACATCCACAATCAGGACGATGCGCCCGTCCCCGAGTATGGATGCACCGGCTATCCCCGGGGATTTGCCGAGTGCGTCATCCAGAGGTTTGATCACAATGTCCTGCTGCCCCCTGAGCCTGTCGACAGCAATGGCAATGCGCCTGTCTGATTTTCCGAGAATAATGAGATAAAGCCATTTTTTCTTTTCTCCGGAAAGACGGAAAAATTCCGAGAGCCTTATGACCGGAATTACTTTTTCTCGAAACTGTACTACTTCATGGTTGTTGATGAGGTGAATATCTGCTTCCCGCACCTTGATACTTTCGTCCACAGCGCTCATCGGGATAGCATATATTTCGCCGGCAGACTCTGCCATGAGGGCAGGGATGATGGCAAGGCTCAGCGGCAGCTTGATCGTAAAGGTACTCCCGCTGTCCGGAATACTCTCGGCAGAAATCTGTCCGTTCAGCCTTATAATATTCCTGCAGACCACGTCCAGTCCGATCCCCCTCCCGGACACATCGGATGCCTCCTGTTTGGTCGTAAACCCGGGCCTGAAGATAAGGGATAGGACCGCTTCACTTTCAGGGATATCGTCGCCGATGAGGCCTTTCTGCCGTGCAGCATCGAGAACAGCGTCGGAATTGATGCCTATACCGTCGTCCTTCACCCTGATGATCACGTAGTTGGATTCCTGTGACGCTGTCAGACTGATTGTTCCCTGACGGTCCTTGCCCTTCATGACCCTCTCCCGCGGCAGTTCTATCCCGTGGTCAATTGCGTTCCTGATCAGGTGAAGAAGCGGTTCTTCCATTTCGTCAATGACCGTCTTGTCGAGCTCCGTATCTTCCCCCGAAAAGACCAGCCGTATCTCTTTGCCCTGCCGCTTTGAGAGGTCCCTGACCATTCTCGTGAATTTGGTGAAGACCTGCCTGACCGGCAGCATCCTCACCCTCATAATCCCTTCCTGCAGACCGGAAATAGTCTTTCCCACAAGTTCCAGTCCGTCGTCGAAGTCCTTCAGGAGCGGCTTATTCCTGATCTCTCCCCTGAGATCCACACCCATCTGGTTCAACCGGGTCTTGAAGATGACCAATTCACCGACGAGATTGAGCAGTGCATCCAGTCTCTTGAAATCAACCTTGATCGTGTCTGTTTTTGAACCGAGATAGGATGAAAGATCCGATGCTGTCTGCCTGACCGGTTCAGGGACAGATTCTTCTTTACGCTGGCGGAGATTATTGAGTGCTTCGGTAAGATCAGGACAGCTTTCAGGGTTTACCGCGATATCCTGCAGAACCCTTCGGATGACATGCGCACAGTCAAAGAGACGGTCAAGCTCTGACTCCATCTCCGTATTGCTTTCCTGGCATTTTTTGAGCACCTCCTCAGTCTCGTGAAGATAGACCTTCAGGGATTCCAGGCCCATCATTCCGGAATTCCCCTTGAGTGTATGAAGGGATCCGAGTGCGTGCACAATGACATCACGGTTATGCCCGTCCTGCTCGAGCGAAAGAAGGTTTTCCTCAAAGGCCTTGATGTGGGCCTCTGCGTCGTCAAGAAAATCCCTGAAGAGTTCAGCGTAATTCACGGTCAGTTCCCATTGACTCCGGAGGCAATAAACGGCGGCTTTTTAGCCTGAATCTTCTCGATAAGTTCATACAGCATCAGAGGTTTGAACGGTTTGACGACATACCCCCTTGCACCCAGCTGCAGTGCCCTCAGGGTGTCATCCTCTTTCCCCTCGGTGCTGATGACAATAATCGGGATAGAACGGTATAAATTATCGTGCATGAGTTTTTCCATGAACTGCAGTCCGTTCATTACCGGCATATTGATATCAAGGAGTATGAAGTCGAAGTCGCTCTCACGGGAAAGTATGTCAAGCGCCTCAAGGCCGTTCATCGCGTCGACGATCCTGCATCCGCTATAGCGCCTCAGGACGAGCCGGTACATGGAATGTATCAGCTGCGAATCGTCAATAATAAGCACCTTTTTGACTTCTGTCATATCTGCCTCCCTTCTTATTTCTCTGCGCTCTTCCTGGCGTGTACAGGAATGCCAATATTCTGCACCAGCCCAAGGAGATGTGACAGATCAATTGGTTTTTCATAATAATGAAACGCACCTCTCCGGTAAGCATCATCCCTCATCTCGTCAGAACCATATGCAGTCATGATAATTATCTCGGTTTTGGGATTGAGCGCCTTTATGTAGGTGAGGAGCTCAAGCCCCTCAATGCCGTACATGCCGCTCATCCTTATGTCTGTAATAACAAGATCAAAAGTATAGCGGGACAGAGCTTCTTCCGCTTCTTCAATCCTGTTGCTTGTTATGACCGACGTATCCCGGTTGCTGAGAACATGTGACAAGGTCATAAGAATGGTCGGCTCATCGTCGACTATAAGGACCTTTTTCATTGCTTCCTCCATTTTCGTGTATTCATTTTTCAACTACTATTCTGAAATTTATAGTTTATTTAAACTTATAAATTTAGATGCAACTGGCATGCCAAAATGATAAAACATTAAATAGTTATATTTTTCGAATAGTTATGTTAAAGCAGGCAGAAAAAAAGAAAGGACATCCTTGAATCTTGTGATTGGAATCCGGACATGGTGACCGATAACCGGTCACTTAATGGAGAGCATTTTTATCTTTTCGTTTAAAGTAGAGCGTGCTATCCCAAGAATCTGGGCAGCCCGTGAAACATTTCCACCGGTATAGTCAAGAACCTTCCTGATATGAGTCTTCTCCATTTCCTTCAGTGCAAGCGGTGCATCTGAAGCAGGCCTTTGCGGCAGGGTCAGGTCGCCGGCTGAAATTCTGCTGTTATTGCAGAGAATCGCGGCTCTCTCAATTACGTTTCGCAGTTCCCGAACATTTCCCGGCCAGTCATAGGAAGACAGGAGTTCAAAAACCCCTGGTTCAAATCCGTGTATCCGTTTCTTCCCCATGGTCTTCATCGTCTCCTTGAGAAGAAATTCTGCAAGCAGGGGAATATCTTCCGCCCTTTCCCGCAGGGGAAGGATGGTTACTGGCATGACATTTAGTCGGTAGTAAAGGTCTTCCCGGAAATGCCCATGTTTTACCGCTTCCTCAAGGTTTTTGTTCGTCGCAGCAATGATTCTGACATCTATCGAGATATCCCGCGTACCGCCAAGACGTTTCAGCGTCCTGGTATCGATGACCCTGAGCATCTTGGCCTGGCTGCTCACCGGCATATCTCCTATTTCATCAAGAAACATCGTACCTCCCTCGGCAAGCTCAATGAGGCCCTTCTTTGTCTTCTTTGCATCGGTAAACGCGCCTGCCTCGTATCCGAAAAGCTCGCTCTCGAGGATATGCTCCGGGATGGCTGCACAGTTAATATCCAAAAAAGGTTTGCCGGCCCTGCTGCTTAATGCATGGATATTACGGGCTATAACCTCTTTGCCGGTACCTGTCTCTCCCATGATGAGTACTGTTGTAGAAGGATTGGCAGCCAGCAGACCCACCACTTGGATCAGGCCCTGGATATGCCTGCTCCTCCCCACAATCGGATAGTTCCCGTTCTTGTGCAGACGGACCTCTTCCCTGATTTGCCTTATGCCAAGGCTCTTCTCGACAATGATCTGCAGTTTGTCGAGATCAATCGGCTTCTGGAAGTAGTATTCTGCACCCGATTTCATGGCATTGACCGCGTCATCGATCTCGCCATATCCTGTCATCACAATGACTGAAATCTCGGGATGGACTCTCTTTATCTCGGAAAGCACCTCAAAACCGCTGATATCAGGAAGCCGCATGTCAAGCAGCACAGCATCAGGAAGTTCCTTCAGCGCAAGGTCAATTCCCGTCTTTCCGTCAGAAGCATGCACAACGGTGTATCCCTGACGGGAAAAAAAAGTCCGTAGGCTGAAAGCGATGGTTTCGTCATCTTCGACCACGAGGAGGAGGGAATGGGACATTATTCTTTTCTGTCATGAAAAAGCATTTTTACCTCTTCCATGAGTTCGTTAATGTCCTTGAACTGCTGATATACGGATGCAAACCGAACATATGCGACCTGGTCAAGATCCTTCAGGGCTGACATTATCTCTTCGCCGATCAGGGAGCTGGGGATCTCCTTCACCCCGAGCCCTATGAGTTTCTTTTCTATGTTGTCGACGATTGAGTCCAGCCTCTCAGTTTCAATCGGCCGTTTTTTGCACGCAATGAAAAG
>JBBIUL010000005.1:0-20438 GCA_037440265.1 Nitrospira sp.
CTGTCGGTAAGCTTGAGCTGCATGGAATAGAACTTCACCTCAACACCGTAAAGCAGCGTATGCCTTGAGTTCACCCCCGGTGCAATCCTGTCAAGGGCCTCGAGCATTTCCATAATATTGCTCAGGTAGCGGTAGGGGATGACAAAACTAAGGTCGCCGGGAGTCGCATCCTTTAGCGTGGGCTGAACAATACCCTTGGATATCCGCTCAGGGGTAGACCGTCTGCCTGCCATAAGATCCCCGAGCCTCTGCACGATAACACCCTTGCCAAGGAAGTTTGCGAGTTGTGCTATATATCTGCCGTATGATATCGGCTCATCAAACGGTTCGGTGAAATAGGTGCTGACCAGCAGCGCAAAGTTGGTATTGTTCGTCCTTCTGTCTGCATAGCTGTGGCCGTTTACGGTCCATATTCCTTTGAGATACTCCTTTACCACCTCGCCGTAGGGGTTGACGCAGAACGTCCTTACCTTGTCATCGAATTTCTTTGAGTAAAATGCCAGCTTCGGTTCATAGGTGATGCTTGTAAGCGGTTCAAACACCGATGCAGGCAGTTCGACCCTTACGCCTATGTCCACAGGGTTTTTCAGCAGGGTCAGTTCGAGCCTTTTTGATTCCTCTTCAAGCCACCTCGATCCTTCACGACCGGGTGCAAGGATGAGGAAGTCGGAATAGATTTTTGTTCCGTCCTTCAAAATGATGCCCTTGTATTTACCTTTTTCAATAATGACCGTTTCAGCTGATGTCTTGAAGAGGACTTCAACCTTCTTGTTAATGCTGTCCTTGATTTTCTTCAGCACAACCTTGCAGCGGTCGGTGCCGATATGGCGGATCTTTGAAGGCACGAAAACGAGGTGGTTTTTGGATGAGAGCTTCTCAAGGTGCTGGATGTCCTCAGGATTGCCGCCGAATGTCTGTTCAGGGGCTCCGTAACTGACATAAATACCGTCAGCATAATCGATGAGGGACTGCACGGAATCAATGTCCATGTACCGCGAAAGAAAACCGCCGACCTCGGGCGACAGGCTTAATTTGCCGTCACTGAATGCGCCTGCGCCTCCCCAGCCGCTCAGCAGGTCGCATTCGCGGCAGGTGGTGCATGATATCTTCCGGTCTTTGGAAGGGCACCTCCGCTGGTCAATGGCTTTCCCTTTTTCGATCATCAGTATCTTCAGTTTTCTGTGTGACTTGAGAAGCTCCATTGCAGCAAAGATGCCGGCAGGTCCGGCTCCGATGATTATGACATCATATTTTTTCATCTGTTTTGTCCGCCTTGTTGTTCCATGTCCATTTCTCCCGCAAATAGGAGAGGGCCTCGTAGTTTGTAAGATCAAGGTGTATCGGTGTAATCGAAATGAAGTTCGACTGGACCGCCTCTATATCAGTGTCTTCGCCGTGCTCCCAGTAAAGGTTTCCTCCGCCGATCCAGTAATGCTTCTCCCCCCATGGGTTAAAGGTCTCCTGAATGGAATTGTCGTAAACCCTTTTCCCCTGACGGGTGAATTTTATCCCGCGGACTTCTTCCTTTTTAACATTGGGTATGTTGACGTTCAGCAGGGTGTCATAGGGAAGGGACCGTTCAAGGACAAACGATGCTATCTGAACAGCAAAGAAAGCTGCTGTTTCATAATGGTAGTGTTTGTCGCTGATGAGCGAGAACGCAATGGAAGGGATGCCGAATATGGTGCCTTCTATGGCAGCTGAGACAGTCCCTGAGTAGGTTATGTCATCGCCGAGGTTTGTGCCCTTGTTTATGCCGGATACGACGAGTGCAGGTCTTGCAGGCAGGAGTTTGTTGACTGCAACGGTTACGCAGTCTGTAGGGGTGCCGTTGACGCTGAAGACCTGCTCCCTGATTTCTTCAGCCTTCAGAGGCCGGTGAAGGGTCAAAGAATGGCCTGCTGCGCTCCTTTCCCTGTCAGGGGCCACAATCCAGGCATTTCCGAGGTCTTTCATTGCCTTGTATAAGGCTGTTATGCCGGGAGAGTGTACCCCGTCATCATTGGTTACCAGAATTATTGCCATCGTTTATATATTATCAGAATAAAAAAATCCGGAAGCATAAAAAATATGACTAATTATAAAGCAAATTATTTAAAAAGAAAAAAAGACTTGCCCTAAGCTCTTCTTTTATGCTACAAATATTTACTTTTTTAAATACCTGCCGCTGAAAATACTATGAATAAAAACAGCAAACTTACCTATAAGAAGGCTGGAGTTGACATAAAAGAGGGCGACCGTTTTGTGGACATGATCGGGCCTCTTGTAAGAAAAACCTTCAGGCCGGAAGTGATGACTGAAATCGGTTCTTTCGGTGCATTGTTCAGGCTCGGTAAAAAATACAAGGACCCTGTCCTTGTGAGCGGCACTGACGGCGTCGGAACAAAGCTGAAGGTGGCATTTCTGGCAGACCGTCACGATACTGTCGGCATCGACCTTGTTGCCATGTGTGTCAATGATGTACTGACAAGCGGAGCAGAACCGCTTTTTTTCCTTGATTATTTCGCCACCGGCAAACTAAGGCCGGAAAAGGCGGCAGAAGTCATAAAGGGCATAACTGCCGGCTGTATTGAATCCGGCTGCGCACTGGTCGGCGGTGAGACCGCTGAAATGCCGGGTTTTTACGACAAAGGCGAGTATGACCTTTCAGGGTTTGCAGTAGGCGTTGTCGAGAAAAAGGAGATCGTGGACGGCAGCAGCATCAGGAAGGGCGATTCAGTCATCGGCATTGCATCGAATGGACTGCACAGCAATGGATTTTCACTGGTCCGGGAGATATTTTTCAATCGGAAAAGGATGAAGCCGAAATCAAAGCTGAAAGAGACAGGTACAACATTGGCAGATGAACTCCTGAGGCCTACCAGGATTTATGTCAAGGCGTACCATTCACTGAGGAAAAGCAAAATAACGATAAAGGGCATGGCGCACATTACCGGCGGAGGCATTACCGGGAACCTGCCAAGGGTTTTACCTAAAGGACTGCAGGCAGTGGTTGCCGAAGGTTCCTGGCCTGAACAGCCTATATTCAAAGTAATCAAGGGCCTTGGGAATGTCCCGCAGTCAGACATGATGAGCACCTTTAATATGGGGATCGGCTATATCATAGTGGCAGAAGAGAGCAAAAAGGAAAGGATCATCCAGGTTCTGAAGAAAAACGGTTTTGATGCATATCTTATCGGTATGATCGAAAAAGGCGTTAAAGGAGTCTGTTATGCAAAACATTAAAAAGATCTTAAAGAAGGCGTTTACTCCGATAACAATAATGCTGATACCTCACAGCAGCAGAAATTCCATCAGACTGAAGATACCTTCAATCGGGATACTTGTTTCATTGATCCTCTGGTTTATCGGCACCGTGTATGTTTTCTCTATCGCGATTGATGCATTTGAATATAACAGGATGAAGGACAAGCTCAATTATTATTCAGGCCAGTTTATGGAAATGAAATCCACCATAATTACGCTTAAAAGGGCTGAAGATGAGTTCAGAAGGCTCTTCTCCCTCAAGACAAAAGAGCAGGTTCTTGAGAATCTTGACGGTTCTGATAAGGGGTCAATTGACATGGAAAACTTAAAGCAGCAGATTAAGTTGACCATGGAAAACGTTGGAGAAATAAAGGATTATCTCAGTCAGGAAAGAGACCTCTACCTTGCGACACCAAAAGGCTGGCCGGTCGAAGGGAGGCTGACATCATCATTCGGCATGCGGGAGCACCCGAAGACCGGTTCAAAGGATTTCCACAGCGGTGTTGATATCGCTACTGACCCGGGAACTCCGGTCAGAACAACTGCTGACGGCGTCATTAGCTTTGCAGGATGGAGCGGCGGAAACGGCAACCTTGTGGTTATAGAGCACGGGTACGGTTTTTCTTCGTTCTACGCCCATAACAAGCAGGTGAATGTCAAGGTAGGTCAGACCGTAAAGCGCGGGGATATTATCAGTTATGTCGGGTCTACCGGGAATTCGACCGGACCGCATCTCCACTACGAGATATGGCAGAACGGCAAATCTATAAACCCGTTGAAGTATATTGAAGGGAGGTCATAATGTTTCACAAGAACACTGAAAAACTGGAGTCCTTTATCGGTGAAAACACAACCTTTAAAGGGAACATAGATACAAAGGGGACATTGCGGATCGACGGGCGCATTGAAGGCGACGTCACCGCAGACTGGGTTATCGTCGGAGAAAAGGCCCAGGTAAAAGGCAATATCAATGGACGGGGGATTGTGGTTGGCGGGAGGGTTGACGGCAATCTGAGGGCAAAAGAGATCATTGAGATCAGGAACAAGGGACAGGTCTACGGCGAGATATTTTCGAGCAAATTGACTGTTTCCGAAGGGGCGGTCTTTGACGGCAAGTCCTCTATGCAGAGAGACGATTCAAAGGTAGTGGAACTGCAGGCAAAGGAAAAAGCAAAACAGAACGTTTAGGAATTTCTAAGGTCTCATATACGGGTAGAGATAGGGCCGTCTCCAGTATGGCCAGTCCCAATAGTATTGATATCCGTAATAAAAAGGATCATAGCCGTAGGGATATCCGGGATAGTAATACGGGTAATATTTTTCTTCCTTCCAGAGATGTAACTCTTTGGCTTCAAAAACCGGATAAGCATATTCAATTTCTCCAAGCGTTCTTTTCGAGGAGCCGGTCAGAGTGCCTGACATCGTGATCTTTCTCCCTGTCGCAAAAATAAGCGGGTCAAGACGGCTTTGTGTAATTACGAGAAATCTTCCTTCTGAGACATCCTTGTCAACAATGCTGCCGTAGCGGTCAAGCGGGGTCTGTACGACTTCAATCTCGGTCTCTTTTTCCCGGTTGGTTGTTTTTGCAATCACGCCGCCGAGGATAAACGTATTCCTGATGTGGGCATCAGGATTTGCAAGGATTGATTTGAAGGGCACGTCCTGTGCTGCCTGGCGGTTTTCGGTTGAGATGACATGTGCGCACGATGTCAGAAGAAATAAGCTCAAAAAAACTGCTGAAGCTGCCTTCATAACACCTCCTTTTTTTACTCTACTCCTTCCTGCGATATTGTTCAAGAAAAAATGTTTGCAGAAACGACCAGTCGTTTATTGTATTTATTAATAGATTCATAAAACACACGGTAAATATTGAAATTATCACCTGTAGTAGGTTAATCTAACTATCTATCAAAATATCTGCGGGAGGGAGTTAATGTCTAAATCATCTGCCAAAAAACCTTCGAAAAAATATGTATATTTTTTCGGCAACGGAAAGGCTGACGGAAAGGCTGAAATGAAGAATCTGCTCGGCGGGAAAGGCGCAAACATCGCCGAGATGACTAACCTGAGGATACCGGTGCCCCCTGGTTTTACCATAACTACCGAGGTGTGCACGTTATATTACAAAAACAACCGCAAATATCCCAAAGAGCTGAACCCACAGGTGGAGAATGCACTGGTGAGGGTTGAGAAAATCATGGGCAAAAAATTCGGTGACCCTGCTGATCCATTGCTTGTCTCAGTGCGTTCAGGGGCCCGCAGTTCAATGCCCGGCATGATGGAAACGGTTCTGAACATCGGACTTACGACAAAGACCATTCCCGGGTTTATCAGAAAAACCGGCAATGAACGCTTTGTCTACGATGCATACCGCAGACTCATGATGATGTACTCTGATGTTGTCATGGAGAAGGCTGCCGGCATCGAGACGAAGGACGGCCACGGGATACGCCACAAACTGGAACATGCCATGGAGCAGCTGAAGAAAGAAAAAGGATACAAAAATGACACCGAACTAAAGGCTGATGACCTCAAAAGGCTTTGCGATGATTTTAAAAGCATCATAAAAGCGTCCCTCGGAAAAGAGTTTCCCGACAATCCCAAAGAACAGCTCTGGGGCGGCATCGGCGCTGTCTTCCAGTCATGGATGGGGAAGCGCGCAGTGTCTTACAGAAGGATTGAAAAAATCCCCCAGGACTGGGGAACGGCAGTCAATGTCCAGGCAATGGTCTTCGGCAATACCGGAGACACCTCAGCGACCGGTGTAGCTTTTACCCGCAACCCGGCGACAGGAGAAGACATGTTTTTCGGGGAGTGGCTGCCCAACGCGCAGGGGGAGGATGTCGTGGCAGGCTTGAGAACTCCGAATCCGGTAAATAAGGCCGGCAAGACAGAGGACACTCGCCACCTTCCGTCACTTGAAGAAAGCATGCCGAAGCTGTATAAGGAGCTTTTTGGGATTCAGAAGACGCTCGAGAGACATTACAGGGATATGCAGGACATAGAGTTTACGATAGAAGACGGCCGCCTCTGGATGCTTCAGACACGGGTCGGCAAACGAAATGGGCAGGCTGCGATACGCATGGCTGTTGAAATGGGAAAACAGAAGCTTATCAGCAAAGAGACCGCTGTGCTCCGGGTCAAGCCTGATCAGATAGACGAACTCCTGCACCCGAGTGTTGACCCTGCTGCTGAAAAAGACGCAGTTGAGCTTGCAAAGGGACTGCCAGCCGGTCCCGGCGGCGCTGTCGGAAAGGTTGTCTTTACTGCCGACGATGCTGAGAACTGGGCAAAGAAGGGTGAGAAGGTAATCCTTGTCAGAAACGAAACGTCTCCTGAAGACGTTCACGGAATGCATGCTGCCCAGGCGATCCTTACTGCAAAGGGCGGGATGACCAGCCATGCAGCGCTTGTTGCAAGAGGATGGGGAAAGTGCTGCATCGTCGGCTGCTCTGAGCTTGATATTAATCTCTCAAGGAAGGTCGTCAATGTCAGGGGCAAAGAGGTCAGGGAAGGTGACTGGATAACCCTCAACGGGACAAAAGGACGGGTATATGAAGGCAAACTGACGCTCCTGCCTGCTGACCCCGAGCATAACAAATGGTATAAAGAGCTTATGAAATGGGCCGACCAGCTCAGGTCATTGAAGGTGAGGACAAACGCAGATACCCCTCAGGACTCCCTTGCTGCACGGAACTTCGGAGCGGAGGGAATAGGCCTGTGCAGAACAGAGCATATGTTCTTCGGGCCTGACAGGATCAAGGCGGTAAGAGAAATGATCCTCTCAGACACGCTCGAAGGCAGGAAGAAGGCGCTTGCAAAACTGCTGCCTTTCCAGAGAGAAGACTTTACCGGGATATTCAAGGCGATGAAGGGACTTCCTGTGACGATAAGACTCCTTGATCCGCCTCTGCATGAATTCCTGCCGCATTCTGATGATGAACTCAGGGATCTCTCATCTGAAATGGGAGTGCCTTTTGAAAAACTCAATGCTAAGAACAAGTCCCTGCATGAATTCAATCCGATGCTCGGACACAGAGGATGCCGTCTCGGGGTTACCTATCCGGAGATATATGAAATGCAGGCCCAGGCGATCATGGAGGCTGCGTGCGGACTCGCAAAGCAGAAGGTGAAGGTGATACCCGAGATCATGATCCCGCTCGTAGGCCATGTGAATGAACTTGACGCCATGAAAAAAGTCGTCATTTCTGTTGCTGACAGGGTGCAGAAGGAATACAAGGTGAAAGTGCCGTATACCGTGGGCACCATGATAGAACTGCCGAGGGCATGCGTGACCTCAGGAGAGATTGCGGCAATCGCCGACTTCTATTCGTTCGGTACCAATGACCTGACCCAGACAGTGTACGGACTCTCACGGGACGATGCCGGCAGGTTCCTGCCTTTTTATGTTGAGAACGGCATATTAAAAGATGATCCGTTTATCACCATAGATCAGGAAGGGGTAGGGGAGTTCATGAAGCTTGCGGTTGAGAAAGGCAGGAAGGTGAAAAAGAACCTCAAGCTTGGCATTTGCGGCGAACACGGAGGAGAGCCGAAATCAGTTGAATTCTGTCACAACATCGGGCTTGACTATGTGAGCTGCTCGCCGTTTAGAGTGCCGATAGCGCGTTTTGCAGCAGCACAGGCACAATTGAAGGAAAAGGCGAAGAAAAAATAACTTCTTATATGTAACTCGAAAAGGGCATGGAAACATGCCCTTTTTTATTTTCATGGTAACAAAATATTTGACTTAATAATTATAACTTCAAATTGACAAACATATTCAGAATGCGGTAATTATGTACTGTTGCATGTTTTTTTAACTTCTAACAATGAGGGGTGTACTATGGGGTTATTAGAGGCAAAGAAATATATCCGTGCATTGCATAAGAAACAGGACAATCCGTATCTCTGGCCTGATTACCTTACCGGCCTCCCGGACAAAGCGGCTATCTTAAAAAAGCTTGAAGAGATCTTTCCTAAGCTCGGCGAATACACGGTTGCGTATATCAGGATAGCCAATGTCCACCCATACCTGATTAAATATGGTCCTGACAGGCATGCTGAGATCATTCAGTGGGCTGCTGCGATCCTTCAGTCCACATCAAAAAAATGCAAGGGAAGTTTTATCGGCACCCTGAGCACGCACGATTTTATCGCCATCTGCAAAACCAGGAATCAGGAGAAACTTTTTAACGAGGCAGGCAGGCTTTTCAGCAAAAAAATGGAATCGTTCTATACCAAAGAAGACCTTCAAAAGAAAATTACCCTTTCATTCAGGAAGAACGGCAATGAAGTGATCAATATCGGGCTGATAAAGCTTATTGCGGTAATTGCCGACCGGAAGCTGAACGCAAAACGAAGCCGTTTAATTCAGGATATGGGGAGGGTATGCGAAGCGCTCGAAGGGACTGACGAAAATATCATTTTCATGAATGAAGACATGGTCTGCAAAGACTGAGGCCGCTATTTAAATACATTTTTCAGCATATCGCCTCCGAGCCTGAAGACAGATTTCCCTATCATTTCGATAGGCATTCCCATCATCCTGGCGAGCGTGATCGTCATCTTTTGCACAATGCTGTCACTGATGCTGAACTTCGGGTTTTTGAGATCGCCTTCCATCGTGAAGTCAAGTGATATCTCGTTGTTGTTGTCCTTCAGGAGTTTTATCACGGCGAGCAGGGGGAGGCCGAGGAACTGGCTGCCGCTGCCGGAATTGAACTGAAGGTCTTTAATGACGATTTTCCCGGACGACTTCAGGTAAGAAGATACAATCGAAAGGTCGGCATCAACAGACACAAATCCCTTTGTTACCTCAACATCACCCTTTTTCTGGTAGTACTGCCTCAGTCCGGTGATATCGAGATTTCTTACCATGATTTTTGCAGTGGAATCTTTTGATACCGCATTAAACCGGCCTTTGCTTTTTACCGTCCCGATCCCCAGTTTTCCCGGAAGTGTAGCGGTCAGATCGTAATCAGACATGATGTTTTCAGAAGGCAGTCCGATATTTCTGATGTCCAGCTGTATGTCTCTGAGCCGTACCGGTGCAGCAGCTGAGGAAACCTTCCTGTCTATATAATCGAGCGACCCTTTCTGTACTGATAAGCTGCTGACAATAAAGACCTTCGGCTTTTGGGCATCTTTCTTCCTGGAGTCCTTTCTTGCGGGGAGCGGAAACAGAATGTTGCCGTTCCTGTCCTGTTCGAGCAGAAGATAGGGAGAATCAAGCGAGAGATTTGCTATTTTGTTCTCACCCTTGAGAATTCCTAAAGGGGCTGCCTTGAGTGAAATCAGGTCAGCCTTGAATACGGTCCTTTTGTCAGGCAGCAGCAGGTTGATAGTATCTGCATCAACCCCGTTGCAGGAAAGACCAATGTGTCCGACCGAGAAGTTTTCTCCAAGAAACTTTTCAAGTTCATGCTTGAGGAGCGTGTTTGCATTTTTCAGTAAAAAACCTGCCGACAGGGCGATGATCAGCAGGAACGCCGGAATAAAATAAATAATGAATTTGCGAAACTTCATTCAGCGCAGAAGAAGGTCTGTTTGCCGTTGCCTATACATAAGGTTCCAGGATTCATTTTATGTATTATACATTATGCCCGCTTATAGAATTCGGATTCTCAAGACACATGGAGAAACTGCCAGTTGATTATGATCTTCACCAGAGGAGTTTGCATTAGAATGCAGACATTGCATATACTAACTACTTGTCTTTACAGAAGAAGACGGCATGTGCTAATCTTAATGACTAAAATTATATTTGAAAGGCGGTGGTTGAATGGGAATGGATGCCGAGAGGAAAAAAGAAATAATCAATGATTACAAGGTTCATGATAAAGATACAGGTTCAGCAGAAGTACAGATAGCCATTCTGAGTGAACGTATCGGCTACCTTACCGAACACTTCAGGACTCATGCCAAGGATCACCATTCACGGAGGGGGCTTTTAAAGCTCGTAGGAAAGAGGAGAAAACTGCTCGATTATCTTAAAACTACCAACAAAGAACGATACGATACAGTTATTGGTCGGTTGGGGATCAGGAAATAAAAAACTATGATAAGAAGCATTACAATTGACGTTCGCGGGAGAGAACTGCGCTTGGAAACCGGGAAAATGGCCCGGCAGGCCGACGGATCAGTTATTGGACAGTATGGAGACACGATTGTTCTGGCAACTGCTGTAAGCAGCAAGAAGCCGAAAGAGGGGCTTGATTTCATGCCGCTCACCATCGACTACCTGGAGAAAACCTATTCTGCCGGAAAGATACCCGGAGGATTTTTCAAGAGAGAAGGAAGGCCTACGGAAAAAGAAATTCTTACCTCGAGGCTTATTGACCGGCCGATGAGGCCCCTCTTTCCCAAGGGGTTCCACTGTGAAACACAGGGTATTGTCAATGTGCTTTCATACGGAGATGAAAACATTGCAGACATCCTCGGCATCATCGCCATGTCTGCTGCGGTCGAGATCTCCGATATCCCTTTTGGTGGTCCTGTAGGAGCAGTGCGGATCGGCAGGATCGCAGGGTCTCTGATTATCAATCCTGACTTGAGAGAGGTTGAAGAATGCGACCTTAATCTCGTTGTGGCAGGCACGGAAGACGCTGTAGTAATGGTTGAAGGCAATGCCCTTGAAATGAGCGAGGCTGATCTCCTGGAGGCAATTGACATTGCGCATGCCGAGATAAAGAGATTGTGCCAGATGCAGAGGGATTTCAGGGCGCAGGCCGGAAAGGAAAAACGGAAAGTCGAGGTTGCTGCCGTTGACGAAGGGCTGAAGCAGCAGGTTACCGACGTATCCATTGAGAAGATAAAATCTGCCATCACTATCCCTGACAAACTGAGAAGGCAGGACACGCTTGACGATATCCTGAAAGAGGTCGTCACCCAGCTGAACACCGGAGAAACAGATCTCTCATCGGAAATCGTTTCGATTTTCAATGACATTGAAAAGAACCTTGTGAGGAACATGATCCTCAGCAGCAATGTCCGGGCTGACGGGAGACGCCCTGACCAGATTCGCGACATCAGTTCTTTTATCGGCATTCTGCCCCGGACACATGGCTCATCGCTGTTTATCCGCGGTGAAACACAGTGTCTTGCGGTCGTTACGCTCGGCACGGCCGATGACGAACAGCGGATCGATTCACTTGACGGGGAGACCTCAAAGACCTTTATGCTTCACTATAATTTCCCGCCCTTCAGCGTTGGCGAGGTGAAGCCGCTCAGGTCCCCGGGACGCCGGGAGATAGGCCACGGCATACTTGCCGAACGGGCGCTGAAGGCAGTGATGCCCAATAAAACCGAGTTCCCGTATACAGTAAGGATAGTATCCGACATCCTTGAGTCGAACGGGTCTTCTTCAATGGCTACGGTCTGCGGCGGCACCCTGGCACTTATGGATGCAGGTGTTCCGATAAAGGCGCCTGTTGCCGGGATCGCGATGGGACTTATCAAGGAAGGCGAACAGGTAGTGGTGCTCACCGACATCCTCGGACTTGAAGATCACCTCGGAGACATGGACTTTAAGGTTACCGGCACGGAAAACGGCATCACCGCATTTCAGCTCGATACAAAGATTACCGGCATCCCGCGTCATGTTATGGAGAAGGCACTTGAACAGGCAAGAAACGGAAGGCTGTTTATCCTTGAGAAGATCAGGGAGACTATTGCCCAGCCCCGCGAATCGCTTGCAACCCATGCCCCACGGATCTATACCATGCACATAAAACAGGATAAGATCCGCGATGTGATCGGGACCGGCGGAAAAGTCATACGGGGGATCATCGAGCAGACCGGCGTCAAGATCGACATTGACGACAGCGGGCTGATCAATATCGCAGCGTCCGACGGGGAAGCTGCCCAGAAGGCCATTGACATCATCAACAATATAACGGCAGAGGCAGAACTCGGCAAGATCTATCTCGGGAAGGTGAAACGGATAATGGACTTCGGGGCCTTTGTCGAGATACTGCCCGGCACCGAGGGACTGCTCCATATATCACAGATTGCAGACAGGAGAATTGCCAAGGTCACTGATGAAATCAATGACGGCGATGAAGTTATGGTGAAAGTCATTGAGATTGACAAGATGGGAAGAATCAGGCTGAGCCGAAAAGAGGCCATGGGAAAGGAAGCCTCGCAAAAGGCATAGCGAACGTATACCGTATATTTTCAAAAGGGGCTTACAACCCCTTTTTTATTTTTGTCATTGCACCGGGCGCCTTTGTATTTGCATAACGAGCATCGGTCGGTGTTTCCTGCTGAACCAATGAATAAAACCCCTGCTCCAGCATTCTCTTAAGGCGCTTAAGGAAACACAGGCACGCAGTTGCAGAAATCTCTCGATGAACTGTTCTTCTTCGGGAAAACGGTGACTGAACGTTTCTGATGAACAAAGGAAGGAAAAATGTTTAAGAAAGAGTATCTTGAAAACGGAATCCCGGTGGTGATGGAGCAGATCAGCAATGTCTGTTCAGTCGCACTCGGCGTGTGGGTTAAAGTCGGCTCCCGGTATGAGCGGCCGGACAAGAACGGCATTTCCCATTTTCTTGAGCATATGTTTTTCAAGGGTACAAAAAAGAGGAGCACCAAGGATATTGCCATTGAAATAGACTCTATGGGTGGGGACCTCAATGCGTTCACCTCAAGGGAGAATACCGCATTTTATATAAAAGTGCTCGACGAGTATCTTGAAAAGGGGCTGGAACTGCTTGCCGATCTCTTTGTTAATTCCGTCTTCCCTGTTGAGGAGGTCGAAAAGGAGAAGAAGATCATCAAGGAAGAGATAAAGATGGTAGAGGACACCCCTGACGACTACATCCATGATCTTTTTAATCATACGGTCTGGGGAAACGACGGCCTCGGTCAGTCGATCCTCGGCAAGAGAGAGACACTTGCATCGTTTACGAGAAATGATGTTGTTGCTCACATAAGGAAGTATTACGGCACCAGAGACATTGTGATCGCCTGCGCTGGAAATTTCCAGCAGCAGAGGCTGATGAAGATGCTCAATGATCTGTTCGGGGGGCTGCGGCAGGGATCGGAGCCCAGGAAGGGAACGAAACCTGCTTTCCGTCAGAATATTGCCGTGCACGAGAAGGACCTTTCTGAGGCTCACCTCTGCATCGGGGTCCCGGGACTGTCAAACACCAGCGATGACCGGTACGCCTTTTACATCCTGAATACGATTCTCGGTGCCGGGGTCAGCTCCCGTCTTTTTCAGGAGATTCGGGAGAAACGGGGTCTTGCGTACTCGGTCTATTCATATATGGCATCCTATAGCGATACCGGGCTATGGGGAGTATGCGCAGGGATAAGCAGGAAAAAGATCCGCGAGGCTGCCGGTCTGATCATCAACGAGATGGCCGGGTTGAAGGAGACTGTTACGGAATCCGAACTGGAGCGGGCAAAGCAGCACCTGAAAGGCAATCTCATTCTGAGCCTTGAGTCAACGAACAGCCGCATGAACAATATTGCACGGCAGGAGATTTATTTCGGCAGGTACTTCTCTGTCAAAGATATGATCAGGTCGATAGACAAGGTGGGCATGGATGATATAAGGACGCTTGCCGATTCCCTGCTTAAGAGAGACAGGATTGCGATTACTGCATACGGTCCGATCCAGGGTGATGTTTTCAAGGATCTGCTTTGAAGAAAAAAACCTTTTTGTGCAATAATAAAAAATGAAAATAAGGATCATCATGCTTGCACTGTTGCTGCTGGCCACTGCCTGCGCCTCAAAGCCGGTAAAACCTCCTGAAGAAAGCAGAGTAATCCCCAGCGATGCACAATACTATTTTATGCTCGGGTACGATGCCGACATATCGCATCGATGGGAAGACGCAATCGGTCATTACCGGAGGGCACTCGCCCTTGATCCGAAGTCCAGATTTCTGAAAGTCCGGATAAGCCATGTTCTTCACCGCAAGGGGGATACTGCCGAGGGGCTTGCCATGATCGAGGAGCTTCTCAGGGAGTCCCCGGATTATGTCCCGGCGCTTGCGCTTGCCGGGGAAATGTACAACAGCCAGGGACGGATAGGGGATGCAATACGGGTTTACGAAAAGATAACCGTCACTGAACCCGACAATGATAATGCCTCCCTGTTTCTCGGCATACTGCACTACTACAACAACGACCATGACAAGGCAGTTGCGGTTCTTGAACGGCTGGTCAGCAGGTCCCCTGACATGTTTGTCGCTTACGATTATCTCGGCGCTGTTTATATCGACAAGAGAGACTATGGAAAGGCCAGGCACTACCTGCAGAATGCCCTTGAGATATACCCTGATTCTGATGCTGCCTATTATAAACTCGGGGTGATCGGTGAAATAACCGACGAACTTGAAACTGCCGAAAAAAATTATCAAAAGGCGCTGAGCATAAATCCCCATCATACCAAGGCCCGTGAACGGCTCGCACAGGTCTATATCAAGCAGAAGACATCATCGAGGGCAATCGAAGAGCTGAAATCACTGAGTCTGCAGCAGCCGGACAACATTGATGTCCATATGAGACTCGGCATGCTCTATTTCGAAGAAGGGGCATTTGATCAGGCCCTCGCCGAGTTCCGGTTCGCCCGTGATGCCAGACCCCAGAACGCGTCCGTGAGATATTACCTCTCGCTTGTCCTTGAGGAGATGGGGAGATTCGACGAGGCAGTTTCTGAACTGAACAGCGTGATAACACTCGATCCGAAAAATGTGAATGCCTTCCTGCACCTTGCCTATATTTATTCCAAGCTCAAGAGGAACGAGGATGCGATAGCAGCGTATCAGAAGGTCCTGTCGTTTGAACAGGGGAATCCTGAAGTCTATCTCTATCTATCCGTTGCCTACATGAATGGTAAGGAGTATGAAAAGGCGCAGGAAGTTCTCAGGGACGCTGTTGCCCGGTTCAGGGACAAGGCTCCATTGCACTTTAATCTTGCTGTTGCACTGGACAAGAGCGGACAATTCGAAGAAATGGTGCATCATCTCAGAAAGGCGATAGAAATCGATCCGAAATATGCCGATGCCCTGAACTACCTTGGTTACAGCTATGCCGACAGGAACATGAACCTCGACGAATCCGAGGCCCTGATCAACAGGGCGCTTGCGGTCAAGCCCGACAACGGGTTTATCATCGACAGTCTGGGATGGGTATATTACCGGAAGGGGAAGTATAAGGAAGCGATAGAGTACCTGAAAAAGGCGCTGGACATTGTAAAGGACGATCCGGTCATCCTGGAACATCTGGGTGATGCATATCATGCTGATGGACAGCCTTCAAAGGCACTTGACAGCTGGGACCGTGCAGTGCTCTTCCACGAAAAGGAAGAAGGCCTCAGAGAAAGGGTCGAAAAGAAGATACGGGAACTCAGGCAGCAGACTGACAGCAAATGAACGTGCAGTCCGGAACTCTTATATCATTCCATGAAATTATCACTCCTCGCGCCCGCTAAAATAAACTGGTTTCTTTCCGTACTCAACAAGAGGGATGACGGATATCACAATATCGCAAGTGCAATGCAGACCGTAGACCTTTTTGATCAGCTTTCATTTGAAGATGCGGATGCTGTTGAGCTGGTTTCCGACATCGATGTGCCCCCGAAAGACAATCTTGTTTACAAGACAGCGATACTTTTGCAGGAGCGGTGTGCCTGCCGGCGCGGGGCAAGGATTCACCTCTCGAAAAACATCCCGATTGCAGCAGGGCTCGGCGGCGGCAGCAGCGATGCAGCAGCTGCGCTTGTTGCCCTTAACCGGTTGTGGCGACTGGATTTAAGCGATGACGATCTGAGAGAACTTGCCCTCCACATCGGCTCAGACGTACCTTTTTTTATCAGCGGCGGGTTTTCACTGGTGGAAGGGCGCGGTGAAGAAATAACCAGGATGCCGGTAAAAGGCGATGCTGTCATGCTGCTGGTAAACCCCGGCATACCGGTTTCAGCATCCTGGGCGTATAAAAACCTCAAAACTACGTTGACAAAAAAACACTTTGATATTAAACTATTTTGTCGTACTTTGGACGAAGGTGATCTGGTCTCTCTGAAGCGGATGGTATTCAATGATCTCGAAGTCCCTGTTATCAGTGAGTATCCCGTTGTTGGAGAGATAATACATCGTCTTATCGACAGCGGCGCTGTAATTTCTTCCATGAGCGGAAGCGGTCCGACCGTTTTCGGGGTGTTTCGATCGACCGATGAAGCAGTCACTGCTTCAAGGAGCATGGGAGACATGTGGTGCAGAGTGGCAAAGACCCTAACGCCTGACAGAAAGACGATGCAGGAACTTTGAGATGAAAAGAAACGAGAGAGAGAATCTCCTGTTTTTTATTTCTCGGTTTTTTGGGGCGTCGACAAACGGCAAGTCAGGAGATTTTGGATCTCCCATGTGGAGGTTCGAATCCTCCCGCCCCAGCCACTGTCGTATAAACAGCGGACCTGACTGCCTTCAGGCTGGCGTGAAGTCAGGGCGATGTCACTTTATTGAAAAAATTAGAGGAGCGTTATGTTACAGGGATTAAAGCTGTTTACCGGTTCGGCGCATAAAGACCTCGTGAAGGAGGTTGCTGACTATCTGAATGTCCAGGTGGGCGACGCGACCCTGTCCAGATTCAGTGACGGTGAAATACTTGTCAGGATCAACGAGAACGTCAGGGGATCTGATATTTTTGTTATTCAGCCTACCTGTATGCCGGTGAACGATAACATCATCGAACTGCTCCTTATTATCGATGCACTCAAGCGTGCCTCTTCGGGACGCATCACTGCCGTAATCCCGTATTTCGGATATGCCCGTCAGGACAGGAAGGTGCAGCCGAGGGTCCCCATATCCTCTAAGATGGTGGCAGACCTCATAACGGCCGTAGGGACAAACAGGGTGCTTACGGTAGACCTTCATGCCGGGCAGATTCAGGGTTTTTTCAACATCCCGGTTGACAACCTCTATGCAGCGCCCGTCCTGCTCGATTACATAAAAAAGCACTATGATACCCAGAGGCTTGTAGTCGTATCTCCAGACGCCGGAGGCGTCGAACGCGCCAGGGCATTTGCGAAGAGACTGAGCTGCTCCATAGCGATAGTAGACAAGAGACGCGAAAAAGAAAATGAGTGTGAAGTGATGAATGTCATTGGAGCTGTAGAAGACATGCACGCTCTTCTTCTTGATGATATGGTCGATACTGCCGGTACGATTACCCAGGCTGCTAATGCCTTGAGGCAGAAAGGTGCACAACGGGTTTCGGCTGCCTGCACGCACGCAGTCCTTTCAGGGCATGCGATCGATAAGATAAATAATTCGATGATCGATGAAATGATAGTTACCAATACCATACCGCTCGACAGCAAGAAGGAGCAGTGCCGGAAACTTACTGTGCTGAGCGTGGCCAGTTTGTTGGGAGAAGCGATAAAGAGGATTCATGAGGAATCTTCAATAAGTTCTTTGTTTGTTTAAAAAGCGTTAATGACAGGAGGAAAAATGGAAAGGAATACAATAGTTGCAGAAAAAAGAATGGAGCACGGCAAAGGCGCTGCTCGTTCTCTGAGAAGGAATGATATGGTGCCGGCTGTTCTTTATAGAGAGGGCAAGGCAGAATCGATCAAGCTGCCGAGAAAAGAGCTTACGCAGATCATAAACACCATGTCGGGCGAGCAGGCGATGGTAGACCTGCAGTTTGCAGACGGTGAAAAGAAACTGGCCCTGCTGAAAGACTATCAGGTAGACCCGATCAAGGGCGAACTCCTTCACACCGATTTTTTTGAGGTATCGCTTACCGAAGAGGTAAGGGTAACCGTTCATGTCAAGGCGCAGGGAGAGCCGGTCGGCGTTAAGAGAGACGGCGGTATACTCCAGCACATTCTGAGAGAGATTGAAATAGAATGCCTTCCTGACCGGATACCGGACGTTATTAAGGTCGATATATCAAAGCTCGAAATAGGACAGTCTGTCCATGTCAGCGATCTGCAGTTTGCAGAAGGCATCGAGGTGCTGACCGATGCAGCGGACGTGGTGCTGTCTGTGATCGCCCCTGTTGTCGAAGAGGCTGCTCCGGCAGAGGAGGTTGTTGCCGAAACCGCAGAGCCTGAAGTTATCAAGAAAGGCAAAAAGGAAGAAGAGGCAGCGGAAAAGAAAGGCTCCGAAAAGAAGGAGAAGTAGTTTTTGTGGCTTGTTGCTGGTCTCGGCAATCCCGGGGCAAAGTATACGAAAACAAGGCATAATGTCGGCTTCCTTGTCCTTGATATGCTATCGGAAACCCATGCTATGCCGTTCCGGGAGACAAGAGATTGTGCAATAACAAAAGGCAATCTGCAGGGGGTGGAAGTTGTCCTGATCGAGCCTCTGACCTTTATGAACCGTAGCGGCTCTGCAGTAAAGAAGATTGCTGATAAATACTGCATCTGTCCCGAAACCCTTATCGTGGTACATGACGATCTTGACCTTGACACGGGAAGGCTTAAGATCCGGAGGAGCGGGTCATCCGGCGGGCATAAAGGTGTTGATTCGATCATGCAGAGCATCGGATCTGATTCGTTTATCCGCATAAAGATCGGCATAGGAAGGGAACATTTCATGCCTGTTGAAGAATATGTCCTTTCAAAGTTTTCAAAAGACGACCTGCCGGTCATACGGGAAGCGGTAAAGAGGGCAGCAGATGCTGTTATATGTGTGGTTACCGAAGGCGTTGAAAAAGCGATGAACAGGTATAACCGGGCTTGACAACAGCGGCTCTATTAATTACATTAGGCAGGTGAACATGAACTATCTTATAGCTGCAAACTGGAAGATGAACAAAACAGTGGAGGAGACTAAGGCCTTTCTTGAAGCATTTGTCCCTTCAGTCAATACTATAACAGGCGTCGATATTGTGATAGCGCCTCCTTTTACTTCGCTCTCTGCCGCTGCTGCCGGAATCAGCGGGACCCCTGTTAAGCTTGCTGCACAGGACGTATTCTGGGAAGAGAAGGGCGCTTATACCGGCGAGATTTCACCTCTCATGCTGGCCGATACCGGATGCAGTTATGTAATCATCGGCCATTCCGAGAGGAGACAGTATTTCAACGAAGAAGATGTTGTCGTGAACAGAAAGATAAAGGCTGCAAAGAAGGCAGGGCTTCAGGTCATATTCTGCGTAGGCGAGTCGCTTGCTGAACGAGAAGGGGGCAAAACCTTTGATGTCATCAAGAGAGAAGTTGAGGCAGGGCTTGCAGACATAGACCCTGAAAATATCGCGGTGGCATATGAACCGATATGGGCTATCGGCACCGGAAAGACTGCAACAGAAGATCAGGCGCAGGAAGTCCATGCATACATCAGAAAAATACTGATGAACTTGTATGGAAATAAGGCCGATGAAATACGTATAATATACGGCGGAAGCGTAACTCCTGATAATGTTGACGGGTTAATGGCCTGCAAGGATGTCAATGGTGCGCTTGTCGGCGGTGCAAGCCTGAAGCCGGAAAGTTTTTTGAGAATAGCTGATTTCAAGAGGGGTTAATACCCACAGGGAGAGTGCATGGGAACTTTTATATTGGTGATTCATCTTATCGTCTGCATATTTCTTATCTTTATCGTGCTGATACAAAGCGGCAAAGGCGCTGAAATGGGCGCTGCGTTCGGCGGGTCCAGCCAGACGCTGTTCGGCGCAAGAGGTGCTGCAACATTTTTTAGTAAATTAACTACCGTTGCCGCAATTATTTTCATGATTACATCCCTCCTGCTTGCAGTTTATACCGTAAAAGGCAGTTCAGTGGTAAAGAAGACTGTTCCGGCTGCAACTGAACAGAAGTCAGCAGTGCCGCAGGGTCCTACAGGACCGCTGCAGGCAGTACAGCCAGGTACTCCTGCTGAACAGCAGGCGCCTGCTCCTCCGGCAGCGCCAGCCAAATAATCGTTTAAGCTACAGACTATAATCATCAAAAGGGGATACTCAGATATCCCCTTTTTTTTGATCAAGGAAGCAAAACATGATATAGTTCGTGTAAGAGCTGCACCATATAACAAGGCAGGTCTTATTCGATAAAAGTTGAGTGATTCCGACGTATCTGATCATGCAGTAATGCAAGTTCGGGAAAACATATGTTATGGATAAAAAGTCAGAGCGAAAATCTGTCAACAGAACCCGAATCTCGCTCGTAAAAACTTCAGACAGGGCATACGGTATTCAGCAGGCAATCGAAATCCTCGACATAAATCCGGTCAGTG
>JBBIUL010000006.1:0-19645 GCA_037440265.1 Nitrospira sp.
GCGGTCTTCTGCTTTGGTCCTCAAGCATGCCATCGCGTGCCCGCCGTACGGTCGGACGGGAAATGTTCAGTATCCTTGCTGTCTTGCTCACATCGCCATTTTGCTTTGTCAGCACTTTCCGTACAAGTTCCCTTGCTTTTTCTGGTGAAATCTCTCGTAATTCATGGTATGTAATCATAGGCTGTCCTTCCATCCGGGAAGTTGCTTAGGTGTCCGCGTCCAACGAACACGTAACTTCTTTAGTATACTAAGGATGTGTCGGGCAGCCTCTTTTCTTTCTATTACCTTCTTTTCTCCAGTTTTCCCCTCCTCCCCTGTATCCGAAAACTGGAAAGTATGTCCATGCCTACCTGGACATGCCGTCCGCACATTATTGACAGACATTGGAAAAGATTGTAGACTGAAATTGTTCACAGGGAAAACAGAGGAAGCTTTAACCGGATATAGCAAAAAAATAGTTTTTATGCAGTACAGCCGTATCTTTAACTGTTCCGTCACATCAAGAGAGCCTCTCCGATGAAAATCCTGCTCGTCTATCCGCAATACCCTGACACGTTCTGGAGCTTCAAGTATGCGCTGAGGTTCATCTCCAAGAAGGCAAGCTGCCCGCCTCTCGGCCTGCTTACAGTCGCTGCAATGCTTCCGGCTGAGTGGGATAAGAAGCTGGTCGACCTGAACGTAATAAAGCTCAATGATGCAGACATCCTGTGGGCTGATTATGTCTTTATCAGTGCGATGACCATCCAGAGGGATTCTGCATGCACGGTGATCGACCGATGCAGAAAACTGGGGGCGCGGATCGTTGCCGGAGGGCCCCTGTTCACTGCATGCCATGAAGAGTTCTCCGCGGTAGACCACCTCGTTCTGAATGAGGCAGAGATAACCCTCCCCCTGTTCCTCGAGGATCTGTCAAAGGGGCAGGCAGGACGTCTGTACACATCAGAACAAAGGGCCGACATCACAAAGACACCGGTACCGCTCTGGGAGCTCCTTGACATAAAAAAATATGCGTCCATGAACATCCAGTATTCTCGGGGCTGCCCGTATGACTGCGATTTCTGCAACATAACAGTACTCTTCGGCCGAAAGCCAAGGACAAAAGACGGGCCGCAGGTGATCGCAGAGCTGGAATCCCTTTACTCGCTTGGATGGAGGGGGGGCGTGTTCTTTGTCGACGACAATTTTATCGGAAACAGGAGGAAGCTGAAGCAGGAGATACTGCCTGCGGTCATCGAATGGATGAGGAGAAGGAAACGTCCCTTTTCATTTATAACCGAGGTCTCCATTAATATCTCCGACGACGACGAACTCATGCGTCTGATGGTAAAGGCAGGATTCGACACGGTCTTTATCGGCATCGAATCGCCTCATGAGGAGAGCCTGACCGGGTGCAACAAGGTCCAGAACAGGAACCGGGACCTGCTTGCCTCTGTAAAGAAGATACAGCGCTCCGGGCTGGAGGTGCAGGGCGGGTTTATCGTAGGATTTGACCAGGACCCGTCAACCATCTTTGACCGCCTGATCGGCTTCATACAGGAAAGCGGTATTGTTACCGCCATGGTAGGCCTGCTCAATGCCCCGATTGGGACCAAACTCTACCAGCGACTTCTGCAGGAAGGGAGGCTCGTGAAGTCTGTGACAGGAGACAACACTGACTTCACGATTAATTTCACGCCAAAAATGAGCTATGATGCGCTCATCACAGGCTACAGGAATATCCTTGACACCATTTATTCACCAAAGCATTACTACGCAAGGGTCAAACAGTTCCTGGATGAATATAAGCCGATCGAGAAACGGTCATTCCACCTGCAGTGCAGCCATGTCAAGGCGCTCATCCGGTCAGTCCTGATAATCGGCATAGCAGGGAAGGAGAGGATATATTACTGGAGGCTTTTCTTCTGGTCGCTCTTCAGGCACCCGCGGCTGTTCTCGCTCGCAATTACCTTCAGCATCTACGGCTTTCATTTCAGAAGGATATTCGAGCAATACCTGACGGGGATGCGTTAACCCGGACAGTGCATTGTGCAGGGGCATATATGCCCCTGCTGTTTTGCATCAAATAGCTGCTTCCCCGGATTCACCGGTTCTGATCCTGATGATCTCCTGGAGCGCGGAGACGAAGATCTTGCCGTCGCCGATCTTGCCGGTCTTGGCCGCACCCACAATCTTTTCAATGACTCTGTCAGATATGTCATCAGGCACCACCACATCAATCTTTATCTTCGGCACAAACGCGACATCATATTCAGCTCCCCGGTAGAGTTCGACATGGCCTTTCTGCCTGCCGAACCCCTTCACCTCTGTCACGGTCATGCCCTGCACGCCCAGTTCGTTCAGGGCGTCCTTTACCTCGTCAAGCTTGAACGGCTTGATAACTGCTTCTATCTTCTTCATATGGACCTCCAATGAAAATCTTTCTGCCACACATTAAAAGCTCAGGGCAAAGTTTAATCCGCCGTAAACAATATCTTTCCTGCCGTCGTCGCTGACACTGCCTATCGCTTCCTTTGCGTCACCGCTCAGGGGGAATGAATATGCGATCTTGGGAGTGATCGATATCGCTTTCGTTATCGGGATCGTCAGGCTCGAGGAAATTTCAGCATTATAGAAGTTGCTGAACCGGTCCCCGTCATCATTAAGCCCCATGACTTTGTTCCTCATGTTATAGCTTGCGTAAGCGCTGAGCTTAAGCAATATATCTTTCGGAAGACTGAAAGCATGTCCGGCTGACGCCACAATGAAAGCGCCGTTTCCTTCATCATAATCATAGTAAACTGTCAGCGCCGGGCTGAGGAGCGTGTTATATGATGCCGTCAAATATACTTCCTGGGTGTCATTGGCACCGTCAAAAGCATAGTAAATATATCCGCCTGTCAGTGTCAACGTATCGAAAGAACGGCTGTACGTCAGGGTAAAGTCAACCTCGCTGAATTCTCCGTGTCCTGAACTGGCACTGCCTGCTTCAGACCTGTCGCTGTCATAGTTGCCCCAGATACTTGCACCGAACCCGCCATAGGTGATGCCGACCGCCGGCTGCACTACCCAGCTGTTGCTCAGCTTCTGTCCTCTCCATATGTAGTTACTCATTATATCTACCGAAGCACTGCCTGATACCGCCGGCTCTCCGGCGTAAACATTGCCGGCTGAAAAAACCGAAATCAAAACAAATACTGCAATAATAATCCTCTGACTCTTCATCTCATCCTCCACCAGGTTTATTCTCCTGCCAAACGGCAGATTTTTTCAGAATACAAATCGCTACCTCTCACTCAAGGCACTCGTTTCTCCCCGAACGGTCCAACCATTCATTTTGCAGATATCCTCCTTTCCCGATGCCATATTTTTTGATCTTGTATCCGATCATCCTTACGGTTATGCCAAGCTGCTTTGCAGCCCTTGCCATGATCCAGTTGCTCTGCTCGAGGCACCTGGTTATTTCTTCCCTTTCAGTCACCTCGATCTTCTTTTTGAACGAATTCATTTTCATCACCTTGCACCCATAGAGCGAAAAGCTTGCCAGCAGGTATCACCTTGTTTTAAAAGGAGATCAAAGAGATAGAGATGCTACAACTTTGTAGTTAAATACAATTTTGTAGGCACGGGGAGCTTGGCAGTCCTTAGTGTTGCCGGGGATAGTCACCGGTCAGTTTTCTCCCTGACCTTTCCCGGTCGCAATAGTTCCGGGACAGAATAAAGTGATGTTTTTGAAAATTTCCAAAAACCAGTATTTGCTAATCCATACAAAAATCGATTAAATCCCGAGATGCTGAAAGGAGGGACTTCATTTTTTCTCTGATAATTACCATGTTGTGATAAACTTCCAATATGACAAAAATAGATGATACGGGCAAACAGGCATGAAAAATCCTGGCGCAGCTGCGGTGCTTTCATTTTTCTACTGCGGTCTTGGTCAGATATACAATGGACAGATATTGAAAAGAATCATTATGTTTTGCGCCTACAGCATCTCCTGGCTGCTTATGTATGTTCTTATAGGTTTCATTACGACACCGATCCTCTGGGTATGGGGGATGTACGATGCATATAAGACGGCTGAGAGGATCAACAAAAGCCAGACGTAACCGCCAGACTGTCTTTTTCTATTGAATTCGTTTCCTGGTCTTTGTCGGGAAGATTATGTCCGCGATAAAAAACAGTTTGAGGATATTGACCCACGTACCGGGTTGAAGGCCAATCGTCTTCTTTTGATATCCCTGCTGTCCTTCTTTCCCTTTTTCAAGTCTCATGTCCACTTTATTGATTATCACATCGACCAGCAGGACCTGTACGGCAATAACAAGCACCCACGCAAGGCAACTGATTATCATGACTGTCCCTGCGATTTCAGTTCTGTAAGCAACGAAAGAGTACACAAGATACACCAGGGCCAATAAATCTGTCAGTGTCATTGCAATACGAAGAGGAGCATAGACCGCTGTCTTTTCATAGAGTCCATGAGCAAGAACATCCTTCCCCCAGTTTTTTCTATATTCTTCCCATAGCGTCATTTCCGGCAAATTGGCGGTTGCGTTGGACTCCGAAGTCCAGCGATACTGCTTAAAGTATGCTTCCAATGCTGCACAATACTCTCCTGCCCTCGTTATCCGAATTTCCCCTGCCAGGACCATGTACATCAAGCCGCATGAAATGAATCCATATCCCAAAAGCACAAACATGCCCAAAAGAGTATGAATACTGAACAGGTACGCCGTGAACGCCAGGACAACAACGAGTATGGCCAGACCGAATCTGGCAGCGTCATGCTGAAGTCTGAAGCCATCTGTTCTTTCTTTATTGGCGTGCTCACAGGCCTTTAAATACAGGGAAAATTCACCCTCAAATGTCTTGCTCTTATTCGCATCAATAGCAGCTTGCGAATAAATCTGATTTAATCGTTCTTTAAGTTCGGCAATCTTATTTTTCAGGGCGATATTTTCGTCTATAAGCATTCCTGCCTCCTCCTGCCAATCCGGCTTGTTCCACATCCGTTCATTCAGGAACTTTTCCCAAGGAAATCTAAGGATAAATCTTTTCTAACATGGATTAAAGGTTGTCATGAAAACCCAGCCATAACCTCTCCAATGCGTAGCAATACTTTTTATTTTAAATCATACCACCGATTTAAACCCTTTAATACCCCTTAAAAAAGTAACAGCCAGCACCATACTGCATGCCGTTACCATAAAAAAGGGTGGAATTATGTCTTATCAGTTACAACCGTATCCAACTTTGTCTGCACGTGAGGCAGGAAAAACCAGTTCAGCGGTTTGACTGGCGGATATTGTATTTCTTTATCTTATACCCCATCTGTCTTGGGGTAATGCCGAGCACGCGGGCAGCCTTTGCCTGGTTCCATCCGGTGCTCTGAAGGGCATCCAGAATCCTGGTCTTTTCCATTTCTTCAACTGTTGACGGAAGGGCATCTTTTGCCTGGTATCTGGCCCTTAGTGATTCATCCCTGATATTCAGCGGGAGATCTGCCTTTGTGACAGACTTTCCGGCTGACATAACTACGAGCCGTTCTATGGTATTCTCAAGCTCCCTGACATTCCCGGGCCAGGAATAGTCAATAAAGATCTTCAGGACCTCCGGGGTAATCTTCAGCAATTTATCGTTTTCTTTATTGTATAGACTGAGAAAATAGTCGGTCAGCAGCGGGATATCTTCGCTCCGGTCACGCAGCGGAGGGAGCACGAGCGGCACCACATTGAGCCGGTAGTACAGGTCTTCCCTGAATGCACCTGACGAAACCAGCCCTTCAAGGTTCCTGCTGGTTGCGGCAACGAGCCTCACATCCACCTTAATTGTTTTCTCGCCGCCGACCCTTTCAAACTCTTTTTCCTGCAGCACCCGCAGGATCTTGGGCTGGAGCGTTACCGGCAGGTCCCCTATCTCGTCAAGGAAAATAGTGCCTTCATTTGCAAGCTCGAACCTTCCTTTCCTCATGGTCATTGCCCCGGTGAACGCGCCTTTCTCATGCCCGAAGAGTTCTGACTCGAGAAGCCCTTCGGGAATGGATGCGCAGTTGAATTTTATAAACGGCCCCCTGCTCCTTCTGCTCATATAATGTATTGCCTTTGCAACCAGTTCCTTGCCGGTTCCGCTCTCGCCGCGCAGCAATACATTTGCATTTGAAGGCGCAACCTTGTGGACGGATTCAAATACCTCCTGCATGCTGTCAGATTGGCCGATAATATTCTCTACCCTGTATTTCCCCCTGAGCTGGCGCTTCAGGGTCTCCTTTTCTTCGAGGAACGTTTCCCGCTCCTTTTCGACTTCCATATGCAGTTTGACTGACTGTGCTATCAATGAGGCTATTATTTTCAGCAAACGGAGGTCTGCCTCAAAGGTCACCCCCCTGGCGCCAAAGAGCCTGTCCACGCTCAAAACCCCGAGTGTCTCATGCTTGAATTTAATCGGCACACAGAGAAAGGCAATGTTGTCCTTCCTCACTGCTTCTCTTGAGCCGGTTTTGTTGAGGAAGAGCGGCTCATCTCCGATGTTTGGTATTACTATCGGAGAGCCAAGCTTTGCCACCCGACCGATAATCCCTTCCCCAAGTTTGTATTTTCCCCTCTTAATCTCGTCTTCTGACATGCCGTAGGCAGCAACGATCGACACCTCATTGTTATGCCTGAGGGAGACGGTCCCCCGGTTCATATCAAGATATTCGGAGAGCACCCTCATCACACCCCTGAGGTTTGACTTCAGGTTCAGGGACGAACCGAGAAGCTTGCTGATCTCATAAAGGGCATTTAATTCTATGGTTTTGTAATCTTTCTGCATAGCGCGTCAATCCATTCATGATGAAATCACTTAATCTTACACTATTTTCAGCCTTCCCTGCATTTCCCTGCCAAAATTAGGAACAGATTCCCTCGGTAAATAGGAAGTTTTACCGATTGTTAAAAGGCCGCCGACAGGATATCCTACAATCAAGAACAACAAAAAGGAGGACAAGGAGATGTTAAAGTACAGCGGAGGACAGAAAACAGGAAAAGGAACATACTGGAACCTCTCAAACGGAGAGCGGATTGATATCAGCACAGAAGGAATACTTCCCGGAGGGAAAAAGACAACATACTTCAGGCTGCCTGCAAGCGGGATACTCGTTCTGGGGCCGGTGCTTGGATTGCTGTATGCAGCTTTTCTGCCGTTCATCGGCATAGCAATGCTCATAAAGGTCGTAGGACAGAAGATTGCGGGGACATTCTTCAGCACTGCAAAGAGCACCGCATCATTTGGATGGAGGCCGAGCGAGTCCTATCTGGCAGGAAAAAAACATGGTCCAAAGGCAGAGGAAAAGAAGAACGCAGACAAGCCGGAAAAGAAAGAACAATAATACTAAAACAGTTTAATTCCTTAAATGCTTTTTAAAGGGTCTCCGGTTTCCGGAGGCCCTTTCGCATTCCCGCAGCATACTGCCTAAGAATTAGGCAGTCATGATGAATAAACAGGCAGACAGCTTCGCTAACAAGCTCAAGTTGCCTTATTTTTCAGCCAGTTATCATCTGGCAAGCTTCTTGTAATAGACAAGCATTATGTCTGTACTGATATTAAAAAACACCCCTATTGAGGGTCCCGGCACAATTGAAGACTTCCTGCGCGAGTGCGGGATCGAATATAGAGTGATCGAGCTTTCACGTCAACCCCTGCCGCCCGTAGAAAATTTTGATACCCTTGTTATCATGGGAGGGCCGATGAGCGTGAATGAAGCTGACAAATATCCTTATATTGCAGAAGAAATAGACCTTGTGAAGGATTTCATAAAAAAAGGGAAAAAGGTGCTGGGCATATGTCTTGGGGCGCAGATCATGGCAAAGGCCATGGGTTCAGATGTATATCCGGGCAGTGAAAAAGAGATCGGCTGGTATGATATTGAAGTCAACGGCAACGGGATAAAAGATGTGCTGATCAACAAGCTTGCCGTGCACCCGAGGGCAGGCGATTACTGGAAAAGATTCAAGGTATTCCAGTGGCATGGCGAGACCTTTGATGTACCAAAAGGGGCTAATCATCTTGCCAGATCCGAGCAATACCCTAATCAGGCCTTCAGATATGGTACAAAGGCATATGCCTTCCAGTTCCATATTGAGGCAACAAAAGAGATGATCTATACGTGGCTCGAAAACGAACCGGTTGATATGGAGAAGATAACAAGAGATACGGAGCTTTTTTATCAGGACTATTCCGGAAGGGCACACAATTTCTACAAGACATTCTTCGGATCGTAATATACAAACAGCAGAATGTTACTGGGCAAGGAGGTGAGAAATGAAAAAAATTGAGGCGATCATAAAACCCTTTAAGCTCGATGAGGTGAAAGATGCCCTCAATGAGATCGGCATACAGGGAATGACCGTTACCGAGGTAAAAGGGTTCGGCCGTCAGAAGGGCCACACCGAGCTTTACCGCGGTGCCGAGTATGTTGTTGATTTCATCCCCAAGATAAAGATCGAAATCGTGACATCCGATACCCTCTATACAAAGGCAATAAAGGTCATAGAACAGGTTGCAAAGACCGGCAAGATAGGAGACGGCAAGATCTTCGTGTATTCTGTTGACGAAGCAGTAAGGATCAGGACCGGCGAGCACGGAGAGAATGCAGTATAAAAAATCGGGCTGAGACAGAGGCTGAAAATTAAAGACAAATGAATCTTCAGACCTTACCTTACCCTAAACCAAATTAAATAAATTCAGGAGGAAGAAATGACAGCAAAGGATGTAATCAAGCTGGCACAGGAAAACAAGGCGGTCATGGCAAACTTCAAGTTCCTTGATTTTCCCGGAATCTGGCAGCATTTTGCAGTACCGATAGCAGAACTGAAGGAAGAGATATTCGAGGAGGGTCTCGGTTTTGACGGATCGTCCATAAGAGGATGGCAGGCAATCCATACGTCGGACATGCTTATCATCCCTGATGCAGCGACAGCCTTCATGGACCCGTTCATGGAGTATCCGACTATCAGCCTTATCTGCAACATCGTTGACCCGATTACAAAAGAATTTTACTCAAGGGACCCGAGGTATATTGCTCAGAAGGCCGAAAACTACCTTAAGTCGACAAAGATAGGCGATACCGCCTATTTTGGCCCGGAAGCAGAGTTCTTTATCTTCGATGACATACGGTTCAATCAGAACGCCCACAGCGGCTACTACTTCATTGATTCATCTGAAGGCATATGGAACACCGGCCGCGAAGAAAATCCGAACCTCGGCTACAAACCACGGCACAAAGAAGGTTATTTCCCGGTGCCGCCGACAGACTCCCAGGTAAACATCAGGACAGAAATGGTGATAGAGATGCAGAAATGCGGCATCTATGTGGAAAGGGAGCACCATGAGGTTGCAACCGCAGGCCAGGCTGAAATTGACATGAGGTTTGACTCCATGGTCACCATGGCGGATAAGCTCATGCTTTTCAAATACATAATAAAAAATGTTGCCAGAAGGCATAACAAGACCGTCACCTTCATGCCCAAGCCCATTTTTGGAGACAACGGGTCAGGGATGCATGTGCACCAGAGCATATGGAAGGCCGGCAAACCTCTTTTCTCGGGCAACGGCTACGCAGGGCTGAGCGACCTCGCGCTCTATTATATCGGCGGCATCCTAAAGCATGCCCCTGCCCTTGCAGCCCTGACAAACCCGACCACAAACTCATATAAACGGCTTACCCCCGGCTTTGAGGCGCCCGTCAACCTTGCATACTCTGCCAGGAACCGTTCTGCCTCGGTCCGTATACCGACCTACTCCCCGAGTCCAAAGGCCAAGAGGTGCGAAATCAGGTTCCCTGATCCTTCATGCAACGGCTACCTCGCGTTTGCAGCCATGCTGATGGCAGGCCTTGACGGCATAGAAAACAAGATACATCCGGGTGAGCCGCTCGACAAGGACATCTATGACCTCGGGCCGGAAGAGCTTGCAACCGTACCGACCATGCCTGCAAGCCTTGAAGAGGCGCTTGACAACCTTGAGGCCGACAATGAGTTCCTGAGAAAAGGCGATGTGTTTACGGAAGACGCGATCGAAACATGGATCAACTACAAGAGGACAAAAGAGGTCGATGCCCTGAGGCTGAGGCCCCACCCGTACGAATTTTTCCTCTACTACGATATTTAAAAAGCTGCTGACCAAAACAAAAGAAAGGGGGTGGAAGATTTTGCTTCCACCCCCCTTTCTTTTACTCAAAATACTATCTATCTATTAGTGCTGATGTCTTCCTGCTGGAGCAGCAGCGGCCTCTTCTTTTTTGTCAGGGCTTCCTGCACCATGGTGGCCCTTATGCCCGTCATCCTGCATCATCCCGCACTTCCCCATCATGTCTCCGCCATGCCGCCCGTGTTTTTCCTGCATAATCGAAGCAAATTTCTTCCTCTGTTCAGGGGTCAGTTTCTCTTTGACCGCCTCTAATGCCTTTACATGAGCTATCATCACCTCGGATTTCAATGATTCGACCTGTCTGATCTTGGCCTCTGCAGCCTTAATATCCGCCTTGTCCTTATGGAGGATTTCCTTTAATTCCATCTCTGCAATGTCAACTTCTGCGTTCTTCCTGATCACTTCCTTTTTTAAATTAAAATGGACTGTCCTTACCGCCTCCATTTGTTTCTCATCAAGCCCGAGCGACATAAGCTTATCAAGCATGTGAGCATCATGACCCATGCCCATATGCCTCATGCCCATATCTCCCCTGGACATGCCTTTACCGCCCATCATGGCGTAAGAACTTCCTGCCGCACTGACCACCAAAAGTATTGCAACCGCACAAACCAGAACTTTTTTCATGTGATTTCTTTCTCCTTTATTTAATAGATAGACCGAAGTCTTCCTGTTTTCCTGTCAAACAGCACCTTATCGACCTGCCTCCTTTCCCGGTAAATATCAGCCTCAATAAACCGGCCCTTGTGATGTATCCTGCCGACGCGATACCCTTTTGCAGCATAGTATTTCTGCAGTGCATGCATTGCTTCGTCCGGAGACAGGACTTCCCTGCAGGTGCCGTATTGTGAACAATCCCTGCAGTAGTCGCCATACGGGGTTGTCCTGTTCTCTTCTGCATGTAAAAACGTGACCGCAGAGAAGAAGAACAGTGCAACCATGAATACTATTCTGAACAGTGTCGTCATATCACATTATTCCCGGATACCATAGTAATGAAACTTTTTGAAGAAAATATGAAGGACGGGGCACTATACCGACTCAACCCCTTTGATCTCAACAAGCTTTTCCCTGGATGACAATCCCTTCAGTATAGTGATGCTCGATTTCTTTATGCCGGTCTCTTCAGATAGGACCTCAATAAGCTGTTTATTCGCAGCCCCGTCAACCGGAGGGGCGGTCAGCCTGACCTTCAGTCTGTTTCCAATGACGCCGGCTATCTCCTTTGCCGATGACCGTGGCTCTACCCGCACTTCAATCAGAACCCCGTCTCTGGTCTTCCGGTATGGTATCTGCACCCTTCTGTTTTCTTTAGACTTTCTCATCACAACAGCAGAAGGCATTATCTCCCGTGCTTCGGCAGCCAGACCCTGAACGCCGATCCGTCTCCCGGACTGCTCTTCACCTCAATACTGCCTCCCATGACATCGACCAGTTCCTTTACAATCGCAAGTCCGAGACCGATGCCCTGCGATCCTTCTCCGCGATAAAACCGCTTAAAGATGAGCTGTTTCTTATCGTCAGGGATCCCGATGCCGGTATCCTTTATCTCTATATAAAACAGGTTTTTTTCCTCGCCGTATTGTATGCTGATGCTGCCTTTTTCGGTGTTTTTTATGGCATTTGAAAGTATGTTCTGTACAATGGTCTCGAGCTTGTAGATATCGGTAAAGACATGCAGCGGCCTGCCGGCAGCATAGTCAATGCTGAGGCCTTTTTCCGAGGCAAGGGGCATCAGCGTTGCCGAAAAGGAAGACAGAAGGCCCGACAGTTCGGCCTCAGAATAATTTTTTCTTGAGAAGAAACTTGCCTCTGCCTTTGTGATGTCCTCAATCCCCTCTACCAGCCGTATCAGCTTGTCCACCTCTATAGCGATGTGTTCAATCCCTTCCCTGGTATCCGTGACAACCCCGTCGATCATTCCTTCCACATTCGCCTTCATCACCGCAAGGGGTGTGCGTAATTCATGGGCAATGTTGGAAGTCAGGTGTTTTCTCAGGGCCTCTTCACGCTCCAGCGCCTCAGCCATGAAGTTAAAGCTTTCAGAAAGCCTTCCGATCTCGTCTTTTGACCCAGCAGGGACGCGGACGCTGAAATCACCCTTTGCCATTGACTCAACTGCGCGCTTCATTTTATTAAGCGGGTTTGAAAGGAACAGGGCAAAGAAAACCGACAACAGCACCGCCCCTCCTCCTGCGATAAGAAAAGAAATGATCAGGAATTCGCGTCCTCTCTCTTTGAAAATATTCTCTTTCTCATCTATGCTCCCCTTCCGTTTCATCTGCCTGACAAGCATTGCGCCTATCTCTTTTCCTTCCTGATATAAGGGATATGATTCGAATTCACCCTGTGCGGAACTGCGGTCAATAATCCCCTCCATCCTCCGCTTCATGGAAGGGGTAAGATGCTCCTCAACAGCCCTGGAATTTATGATCTCCCTTTCTTCACTATCCGTTATCTTGAGATCGAACCCGAGCATCATGGCCCAGTGTACCGTGTCATGCAGTGACTGCCGGTCCCATCCTTCCGCTGCATAACTGCCTTCAACCGAGGCGAGGATCCAGTAGAGCTTGTCCTCCTTTGCCCCTTCCACATAATTTTCAAAGTCCTCAGTTACAAAATTCTCATAGATAAAGTTCGATATGAGTGCAACAATAATGACGGCAAGGAATGCGAGAAAGAGCTTAGTTCTCATCAGGCAGGCCTACAAATTTATACCCCAGTCCATACACCGTCCTGATAAACTCAGGTTCTTTCGGGTCTTTCTCTATCTTGTGCCTGAGGTTTTTCACATGGGCATCGATCGTCCTGTCGTATCCCTCGAAATCATATCCCTGCACAATAGTGACTATCTGGTCTCGTGAAAAAACCCTGCCCGGGTTCCCGGCAAGTGAAACAAGTATCTTGAACTCTGTCGGCGTCAGCACCACCTGGCTGTTTTTGCGAAAAACCTCGAATTTTGCAACATCAATGCGCAGGCTGCCCCGGTTGAAGCTCATTATCTTCTGTCTCTTTTTCCCTGACCTCCTCAGGTGCGCCTGCACCCTGGCAACCAGTTCCCGCGGGCTGAAGGGCTTGACCACATAGTCGTCGGCACCGATGCCGAGCCCCTTTATCCGGTCTTCTTCGCCGCTCTTTGCAGTCAGCATGATAATCGGCACCTCAGAGCGCTCCCGTATTATGCTGCAGATCTCCTCACCCTTCATGTCCGGCAGCATAAGATCAAGAATCACGAGATCAAACGGCTGGCTGAGTGCTGCAATCGCCTCTTCCCCTGTTGCAGCAACAATAACTGCATAGTCGTCTTTCTCGAGATAACCGCGGACAATATCAGAGATCTTTTTTTCGTCTTCAATAATCAGTATTGTTTCTTTTTTCTCTCCAGCCATAATATTTCTCCCCTATCGTTATCGCAATGCCGGCAAGCACAACTCCTGCTATTACATCTACCACATAATGGTACCTGCAGTAAACTGTTGAAAATATCAGCGCAAGGACAAACGGCAGGAATATCAGGAACAGTCTTCTCTCAAACCGGAATGCAAGGTACAGGACAGTCAGTGCTATTGCGGTGTGCCCACTCGGAAATGCATCGCGTTTGATGCCCTCAAGCCTGTTTAGCAGTTCCTGGACCGGCCCTGCAACGTACAACCCCTGCAGATCGAAATTCTGGAGGTGGTTCATGGTATATCTCGGGCCAAGCGCAGGCGCAAGCATATACCCGACATAGGAGAGGTAGAAGCAGAGCATAATGAGAAACAGCGCCCGGTCAAAGGACGCGTCTTCCTTCCTGAGCTTCAAAACTATTCCGAGCGTTACCGGCAGAAAATAGTAGCTCGCATATGCAATCTGCATCACGTCGGTCAGGAGGGGGGTAGTTATCTTTTCGAGCATCACGGTCGGGTGTCCTCCGAAGATGAGGTAATCCATGCGGATGAGCACTGCATCGATATCCTCCGGATTGATGTTATGCACGATTTTTTCGAGGCTCTCAAAGATAACCAGTATCGATACCGTTGGGAAAACCAGATCATAGACGAATCTGAGCAGCCTGCCCCGGTCCCTGAAACGGATCAACAATACCTGCACAACAATGAATGAAACATAGAGCAGTACCAAAAACAATGCATTGCCGACCCGGGGGTAAAACGCTGCCGTAACCATTAACAGGAAGAAGAGAAAGGTGATGTTGAGGGCATCAGCAGGCCTCCCTGCCGGACAGGGAGGCCTGCCTGCCGGACAGGCAGGCCTGAGCCCGAAAAGAAACCGTTGTATCACAGCTTGTTCAGCACCCGCTTCAGGGCCTTCTGTTTCTTTGACAGCATTCTCGGGTTGCCTTTTCCGGCACCGGAGAACTCTTCCTCCTCAAGACGATCATAATCTCCGGCTGCGGTTCGTCCCGCACTTTCCAGAGCAGTCAGAAAGATATCAGACGGCACCGGGACAGAGCCGGATGCCCATGCTGAAGAAGCAATATCCCTGTCAGAGGTAACGACGATCCATTCCTTTCTGCCTCCTGCTATGGCCTTCTTGATAACAGCATCAGCCTTTTCGCCAAGCCTCGAGTATATGACCTTGATACCTCCTGTTTTTACGACCGTTTCACGGTGACTGCCTGACTTCCATCCGTCAAAAACAATGACAATATCATGGCCCTTTATTCTGCTGTACTGAGAAAGGGCAGCAATCATTTTTTCTCTCTGGTCTGACAGATCAGGATGATGAATCCCGATGAGGTTATACCCGTCGATAATAATGCTCGAAATGGCAGCTCGCCTCCTTCATACTCCTGAACATTGCTGAAAACAGATTCATTATATCATCAATTATTCCGAATATTCTTTTCAGGAAGAGCAGCAAAAAGGCCGGAAGGACGGTTACCGCGGGACGGAAACAGCCTTAAGCACTTCCATCGGACCGTGCTTTTTCAGCATTTCCATCTGACTGTCGTCCCGAACAAGAAGGGCGCCTGCATAACCGAGCGAGTTCACGGAGACCGGGCCGAAAAACTCCCGGGTCCTCGGGACAAGGAGCATCCACGCTCCGGTGACGAGAAGACAGTATGGGGAAGACTGTCTTGTTGGTGCATCCTTTGCTGGGCCTGACATGTCCATCTTTGCCAGCATCCCGCTGTACTGGTCAAACAATATCTTTGCTGCTGTCATCGGGGGCTCTGAAAAACCTGTCCGATTCCTGACAAGGACATGCCGGAAAGGGAAAGCAGGGATTGTCCCGAATTCGCCGTCGTACTCAGCAGCATGTATCAACGGCTCTATCGGCACAGCAGGGCCATGCGGGGCTATGGGAAGGGGAATCACCTGCAGATGCTTGTGCCGCTGGCTCGCGCCTGCTGCCGCTCCGCCGTTATAAAAACCGAGCGATTTGTATTCATTCATACAGGCCCAGAGTGCCTCGAAGTCATTCAGGGTGAGCAGGTCTTCCTGATCTTCAAACTCCCGCGTAACAATCAACACATGGTGTTCAACCACATTGAATTTATTCAGGAGGGCAACATGCGTGTCAGAAACATCGGCAACAAAGAGGGCCTGTTCATACGGAAGAAACGGGTTCCTGACCTTCCCGGCTTCTGCTGCGGCATCCTGTTTTTTTCTCTCGAGGTCCTTCTTCTGCAGGGTCGAAAGCACCCGCACAAAAAAACTGATCCCGCTGTCTTCAAAAAAAGCATAATCAGTCGGGATCGGCTGGAGGGCGCCTGTCCCGAGTGCGTCTTCAGTCCTGCGGACCACCTCCTGCCATAATGTCCCCTGTCTCAGCACAATCATAGAACGCTGCTCCCTCAGGTTATTTCGGACAGAAGATCAGAGCAGTTCTGCTGCAACAGAAGCGAGGCTGCTCCGTTCGCTTTTTGTCAGGGTAACATGTCCGAAAAGCTGCTGTCCCTTGAGCTTCTCTACCGTATAGGTCAGGCCGTTGCTGCTGGAATCAAGATAAGGGTTGTCGATCTGAAACGGGTCGCCGGTAACAACCATCTTTGTCCCCTCGCCTGCCCGGCTGATAATGGTCTTGACTTCATGAGGGGTAAGGTTCTGAGCCTCATCAACAATGATGAACTGGCCGGGGATCGAGCGGCCGCGTATGTAGGTAAGCGCCTCGAGTTCAAGGAGGTGCCCCCTCATCATCTTTTCGATCTTCATCTGGACAGAACTCTCTGCCTCACGCTTTTTCCCGTCCCGCATAAGATAATTCAGGTTGTCAAAGATAGGCTGCATCCAGAATGAGAGCTTCTCGTCCTTTGTGCCGGGGAGATACCCGATGTCCCTGCCGAGCGGAATGATCGGCCTCGACACCAGGATCTTCTCGTAGCGGCCCTGTTTGATTGTTGATTCAAGGGCTGCTGCAAGCGCAAGCAGGGTTTTTCCGGTCCCTGCCTGGCCAACAAGAGTAACCAGTTCAACCGCCGGGTCCATCAGCAGTTCAAAGGCCATCCGCTGCTGAAGGCTTCGCGACGAGATATGCCAGACATGCTCCTGGCTGTTGCTGAGGTGGACGAGCGTCCTGCTGTCACGGGCCCGTGCAAGCAGGGTATGCTTTTCCCTGCCTTCATCCACAAGGAGCACAAACTCATTTGCCTGAAACTCCTCACCTTCGATAACAAGGTCATCACCTTTTGCAAACTGGTCGATAAGCTGGCCCTCGACCTTCAGCTGCCGGTGGCCTGAATAAAGCTCCTCGATATTCACCTTCTGTTTTTCGAAGTCCATCACGTCTATGTCCATGGCATCAGCCTTCAGCCTTGCATTAATGTCCTTTGAAACAAAGATAACCCGGTTGCCTTCAGCATGCAGGTTATAGGCAACAGCGAGGATGCGGTTGTCGGGGATGGAAAGGTCTATGCCTATATCAGTGCTGAGGTTCTTTTCAGATTCGATCATGAGCACCCCGCCGTTCTCCATGACAACCCCTTTGCTGAGGCTTCCCCGGGTCCTGAGCGTATCGAGGCTGCGGATCACCCTGCGGGCATTGCGGCCAAGCTCATCATTATGCGTTTTGAAATGGTCAAGCTCCTCGATGACCGTCATAGGCAGAACCACTGCGTTGTCGGCAAATGACTGGATAGACTCTGCATTGTGAAGAAGGACATTGGTGTCAAGCACGAAATATTTCTTCATGTAATCTTTCTCCTTTGTGAAGACTTGTCAGGGCATTCAAAATGCATGTATTGCTTCAGATTTTCAACACACCTGACTAAAAACTCAATAACAGTAATAAAAAAAGCTGATTGGATATATGCCTCGGTGATGTAGGAAGACGTTCCGGCCTCTGAGAGCGGAGATACTGCTTTACTTGCCGTAGATTTCGACTCTATTTCTGCCGCCTTTCTTGGCGTTGAAAAGCGCGTCATCAGAACATGCTATCAGGTCATCATGACTCTTGATCTTCTTGTTCGGGGAAGATGCTATGCCTATGCTTATGGACAGTTTCCGCTTGTCCTTCAGGCTCTTAAAGACATGCCCGTCGATCGCGGTCCTTATCCTTTCAGCCTCGAGCAATGCCCCTTCCACAGAGGTCTGGGGCAGGAGCATGATGAATTCCTCTCCGCCGTACCGTGCAACCACATCGCTTTTCCGCGAATGCTTCTTGAGGAGCTGTGCAAACTCCCTCAGGACAAGATCACCGGTCTTATGCCCGTAAATGTCGTTAATCTTCTTGAAGTAATCGATGTCCAGCATAAGGCAGCTTATGGGGAAATCATACCGCTGTGAACGGCTGAACTCCTCGATGATCCGGTGGTAAAAATACCTGATGTTGTATATGCCGGTAAGATAATCGGTGATGGCAAGTTTTTCAAGGCGGGTCTTTTCGTCCTCGACCTGCTCGAACATGAACGCATTGTAAAGGGCATTTGCAGAAGCGCTTGCAATTGCATTCAGCAGCCGCACCTCATTTTCGCTGAACGACCTCCCCTTGACCGACGTCCTGAGGAAGAGGGTCCCTATCACCTTTTCCCTGAACACAATCGGGATTACGAGGATGGACCTGATGCCCATTGGCTGAAGGACGTCTTTTACCGCTCTCATCAGGGGGTCGGTCAGTATGTCCTTTATCACAACCGGCTTCCTTGATATAAGGGCCTCCATGATCTCGGGATATTTCCTGAGGTTCAGTTTAATGCCTGTCAAATTTGGGTCTTCAAACGTGGCAACAACAAAGGCATGTCTGCGCATCCAGTCGACCCTGACGATTGAACACCTTGTCACGTTAATGGTATCGGATATCTGCTTTACGATCCTGTAGAGTATTTCCTTGGGATCGAGCGAACTGGTAATCAGCTGGGTAAGTTCGGAGATTACCTCGAGTTCCTTGAGTTCGTCTTTCAGCTGCGCAAGCAGTTCTTTTTCGATAATGACATGCTCAAGCTTATACTCGAGGTCCTTCTCAAGATACGGCTTGTATACATACCTGTTGACATGGTGCATAATTGCATTATCAATGCCTTTTTTGATGTCGCCGGTGATGATTGCGATGTTCGGAAATTTCGTGGTCTTGTCAGCAACGGACTTCAGCAGGGAGGCGCCGGTAATGATTGCCGCAGGTGAAGCTTCTTCAAGGTGCATCAGGAAGGCAGAATCGTCTTTAAAATACGTTGCCCTGTAAATCTTCCTCTTTTTGAAAAAACCTTCAAGGAATTTCAGGATGCCCTTGTCTGTCACATATATCGCTATTTCTTTCTTCGCCGTTCCCATTGACCCTCTGTTATTACAGACATTATTTCTCGTATATTATCCTAATTTTTTTTACAAGAGTCAAAGAAATTATAAACAATTATTTTATATACCAAATTATTTATTTTCTCCTGCCCTTCTGTTTCATAGCCGTAAAAAGCCTGCCTGCTCCCAGGGTGTTAAGCACATCCTCTTTTTCGAGCCATCCCCTGCGGGCGACTGCGACACCATAGTTCATAAACTCAAACTGACCGCTGTTATGAGCATCTGTGCTGATTACCAGAGAGACTTTTTTGGCTTTTGCAGCTTTCACATGGGAATCAGACAGGTCAAGCCTCATCGGATAGGCGTTGATCTCGACTGCGGTCCCTGTTTTGGCTGCTGCCTCCAGGACCTTCTCCATATCGAGTTCGTAAGCCTCTCTCTCTCCTATGAGCCTGCCGGTCGGATGGGCAATGACAGATACATACGGGTTTTCCATTGCTGATATCATTCTCTTTGTGATTTTATCTCCTGCCTGCCTGAAGCCGGAATGCACCGAAGCAACGACAACATCAAGCTGCCGGAGCACCGCTTCATCACAGTCAAGGCTCCCGTCGCTTTTGATGTTCACCTCAACGCCTGACAGGATCTTCGTCCCCTTCAGTTTCCTGTTTATTGCATCAATCTTCTGTTTCTGTTCCAGCAGCCTCTTCTCATCAAGACCCCGCGCCACCCCCAGCCCCTTTGAGTGATCAGTGACCGCAATATACTCATACCCTTTTGTCTTTGCCGTCTCCGCAAGGGTTTCAAGTTTC
>JBBIUL010000007.1:0-19441 GCA_037440265.1 Nitrospira sp.
TGGCCGAGCCATGCAAGGGAACTCAAGAGGACCCGCTATCCTGTAATGATGTATGAAGTGGCTATGACCGAAAAGTACACGCAGTGGGGGCACGGCGGCATGTCCAGCGTCCCGGGGCTTGGGTCAGGGGCGATCGCCCGGAAATCCAGGAGGCCTGATATCATCAGCCATTCACACCTGGTGAGGGTGCTCGGCACACCGGGCTGCTTCTACAAAACATCGAGCTTCAGAAAGATATGCGAGCTTGCGGAACAATACGGTGACGGCTCCCTGCATCTGCTTACCACAAACTCAAACCTCGAGATATGCGGCCTTATGAACGACAATGATATGAGGGGGATAACCGAGGGCTTGAACAGCCTCGGCTATGACGTCGGCTCTGCAGGCGATGCTATCAGGAACATCCCTGACTGCATGGGGCCTGCCTTGTGTGAATATGCGCTTATGGACACCCCGGGGATCAAGCACTTCATGACAAAACATTACATCGATGATATCCAGTACCCGCGGTTCCCCTTCAAGATCAAGACGAAGATGTCAGGCTGCCCGAATGAATGCGGCAAGGCGCTCCTCCATGCGGATATCGGCATCATCGGCGTGTTCAGGGATCTGCCGAAGGTAGACAACGAAAGGCTGAGGAAATGGGTCAGCCAGGGCAACGACATCAGGACCGTCTGCGACCGGTGTCCGACAGATGCAATGGAGTGGAACAATGCTGATCTTGAGATTGACCCTGACCGGTGCATCCGGTGCATGTACTGCATCAACCGTGTGCCTGCAATCAAGCCCGGAGATGACCGCGGTGTTGCGCTTACCGCAGGCGGGAAGATGAAAGGCAAGATGGGTCCGATGAAGGGAAAGGTTATTTTCCCGTTCATAAAGGCCACTCCGCCGGACTATCAGGAACTCGTTGCAGCCTACAACAAACTCTGTGAGGTTTATGACGAACACGGCAAAAAGAAGGAGAGGATCGGGGACATGATCCAGCGGCTTGGCTTTGACACCTTTATCGAACTGTGCGGGGTGGAACCTTCCACCATGCATTTCTCAAGCCCGAGGAGAAATACTTTCTACCACTGGCATGAAGCGGAACTGGGAGGTGTAAAATGAGCAGGATAGGCGGAGTAGGCGTGCCTCCGGTTGCCGAGAACCTCCCTCCTGTAGTACTGAAAAATTACGGGAAATGGGACACCCATGAGATCGTGAGACCGGGAGTCATAAAGCGCATTGCAGAAACCGGGGATGTCTGTTATACCGTGAGGATAGCAATGCCTCCTTCACGGATAAGTGTTGCGACCATGCTCGAAATCTGCGACCTTGCGGACAAATACTGCGGCGGATACTTCAGGATAACCCAGAGGAACTCCCTGGAATTTGTTGATGTGGATCCTGCCGGAATCAATGAGCTTATTGAAAATGTAGAGGCAATGGGATTTCCTGTGGGCGGCACCAGGAATTCCCTGCACAATATCATCGCCTGTCCTGCCTGGATACACTGCAACCTGCCGGCAACAGATTCTCCGGGGATTGCCAAGGCGCTCGGTGATGCCTTAATCGATGAATTCAGAAACCAGCGGCTGCCGTCATGGCTGAAGATCAACCTCGGCGCATGCGCAAACATAGAAGAGGCTCTTATGGCAGATATCGGCATCATTGGCGTGCACAGGGACCAGCCGATCGTGCTCGAAGAGAGCATCAAGATCTGTGAGCGACCGACGGTCATCCACGGCTGCCCGACCTATGCAATAAAGCCGAAGGGAGAACACAGCATTTCAATCAATCCCGAGAAGTGCATACACTGCGGCGCCTGCACCATGCACTGCGAGGCTATCCTGACAGGCAATCCTGATCTCGACGGGTTCGCTGTATCCGTGGGAGGCAAGGCGTCCAATACCGGACGAGGACCTGATCTCGGAAGGGTAGTTATCCCTTATCTTCCCAATAACCCGCCGAAATGGGATGAGGCGGTAAAGGCGGTGATGCAGATCGTAGATGCCTGGAAAGAGGGAGCTGAGCCGGATGAAAGGATGCGGGAATGGATAGACAGGATCGGCTGGGACCGGTTCTTCAGGAAAGCAGGGATAAAGGTGAGTTTAAAGGACATAGACGGGTATATCTACGGCAATGAATTTGCCCGGTCAGATCTCAGATTCGGTTGGTAGGCAGAGAGGAATGGATCGTAGTCCGGTGGACAGAGATAACGGCTGTTTCAAGGGCAAGTCCGCTTTTCTGTCTCTCGTGTAATAATTTCGGGGGGACGGGGTCCCCTCAATTCAAAAGGAGGGCGTAACTATGACAACGACGCAAAAAGAAGAAAGAAAATTCGCAATGGATGAGGATGGGTATCTGCGCAACATCGATGAGTGGAGCATTCATTTTGTGGAGCAGTACTCCGCAAATGAAAGCATCAAGGAACTGAATGCCAACCACTGGAAGCTCATTGCCGCGATCAGGTTTGCCTACGAAAAGAACGGGACCGCGCCCCTCTGCCGGGATATCCTGCTCGACACCGGGTTTACAAAACAGGCTGTCTACGAACTGTTTCCGGCTGGGGGTCACAAGAGCGCCTATAAACTGGCCGGGCTGCCGAAGCCTCCGGAATGCTAGACAGAGATCAGGGGTGTATCAGCCGGCATGAAACAGAACATTCAATCGAAAGAGAGGTGACGAGGATGAAAACAGTAACAACATTAATGCTGACTCTCTCCTTGACAATTGTCTTTTCAGGGATGTCAATGGCAGGTACATGGGACACAAAGTGCATCGGGTGTCATAAGGACGGCAATGCGCTGAAGGCGCCGACAAAGGACCAGATGCTTGCGAAACAGAAGTCTCCGGATGCGTTTGTTAAAGCTGCAATGGCAAGCAAGAGCCCGATGATGAAGGCATCTCAGAAGGAAGATATCCTGAAAGAGGCTGCAAAGGAGTTATACAAGTAAGCTGTCGTTTAATGGAAAAAGGACTGATGTTTATATCTCAGTCCTTTTTTCTAATAAAGCCCTAAGCTCTTGTTGTTTGGGATGATGGGAACGGATTGAGGGGTTCAGGGAGCAATATGCTCCAACGCCTTGACAATGTCTATCCGTGAGACTATCCCGACCGGGCGGTTTTCCTTGTCCACAATGATTATCCTCTTTATCTTTTTCTCCGTAATCGGCCGGATCAGATCTTTCAACGGTGCCTCTTCAGGGGCTGTTATGGCCGGTGACGTCATGATCTCCCCCGCTGTGCTGCCGGATCTGTCGCTTGCCCGTATAGTTCTCGGGAGGATCATATCACCGAGTTTCTCGACAAGGTGGGGTTCATGATGTATTTCCCTGAAGATAATGTCCGACTCCGAAAGCAGACCAATGACCTTCCCTTTGGAGTCAACGACAGGGATGCCGCTGATCCGGTGCATGACGAGTAGTTTGCTGACGTCTTCGATCGTTGTTTCCGGGGACACGGTGATTACCTTTGTGGACATGATATCCTTTGCACGGGGACCCTCTTCTTCATCGTGCGCAGCGGGAGGGGCTTCAGGGTGTCTCAGTCTGCCCATATCGATCGCGATTGCTGCCCTTGCAAGGAGCGTGTAAAGCAAGGCGCCAAAGGCCCATATCCCCGCGGATATGATGACCTCAAGCTGTGACGGCATATATTCATAGATCTCACCGAGGGTGTCGGGGATAAACCCCGGGACGATGAGACCCATGCCCTTCTCGATCCAGATGCCGGCAAAAATAAGCATGCAGCCGATATTGAGGGTCAGCAGCCTGTTCCTCGTTGCCGGGATGAGGAAGAGAAAAAATCCGATGATGTTGGCGAACATCGCTGTCCAGATCCATGGGACAAGTTGGTTATGGCCGTGCAGTCCCTGGTAGAGGTACTGCATCGGCGATAAGTGATGGGTAGCAGAATAATACTCTTTAAAAATTTCTACCCCCATGAGGAAGAGGTTGATCGCCATGGCGTACGCAATGATCTCGGCCAGTTTGGCAATCGCCTTGTTCTCGATCTTGAAATCAGTCGTCTTTCTCAGTATCTGGAATATGATGATCATGAGCGCCGGTCCTGAGCAAAAGGCAGATGCAAGGAAGCGCGGGGCGAGGATCGAAGCGTTCCAGAAAGGCCTCGCTGCCATGCCGTTATACACAAAGGCGGTCACTGTGTGAAGGCCGGCAGCCCATGGTATGGAAAGGAGGATAACCGGCAGTATGAGATTTTTCTTCGGCTCTCTTCCGTGGTAGCGGTGGTAGCCGATGTAGAGGGCGATGAAGAGGTTCAGGCCGAGGTATCCGTTCAGGACTATCATGTCCCAGGCAAGGACTGAACTCGAAAAATTCGGACTGCCGAGGAATGGCAGCGCGTGCCAGAACCGTTCCGGTCTCCCGAAGTCTGCGCAGATAAAGAGCAGTGCGGTGAGGATTGCTGAGACCGCGAGCAGTTCACCGAATACGACGATCTTCTTGATCGCCTTGAAGCTGTAGAGGTATGCGGGGATGATGAGAAGGACCGCTGCTGCTGCAACGCCGACAAGAAAGGTGAAGTTCGAAATATACAACCCCCAGGAGACCTGGTCCCGCATATTCGAGATATAGAGCCCCTCCTGCCACTGGATCACGTATCCGCCGGCTCCGGCTATGATGAGGCCGCTAAGAACGGACATCCAGACATAGAACAGCGCATTCCCCTTAAACATGACATTGAGAAGTCCCCGTATAAACAGCATTTGTCCCTTCATTTGTTTCGTCATCACGCTCCCAGAGAAAAGAAATAATAAAATTTGGGCTCTGTGTGCAGTTCCTCCTTCAATCTGAAGACCCTGAAGTTGTCGAGGATATATCGAATCTCGCTCTTCGGGTCAAGAAGATTGCCGAATTTCCGCGCGCCGACCGGACATACTTCAACGCACGCTGGATACCGGCCCTCCCGTGTGCGCTGAATGCAGAAGGTGCACTTCTCGACAACCCCCCGCATTCTCGGGCGGTTTCCGAGGTAATGGGTCCGTGGGTTTAGCTCTTCTTTCGGGATTGCCGGCTCTTTCCAGTTAAATTTTCTTGCCCGGTAAGGACAGGCTGCCATGCATGTCCTGCATCCGATGCACCAGTCATAATCAATGACTACGATCCCGTCAGCGTCTTTCCACGTAGCCTGCACAGGACAGACCTTGACACAGGGAGGGTTTTCGCACTGCTGACACTGCACCGGGAGGTAAAAATGGCCCTCCTCAGGGACCTGCTCCGGACTGTAATACTGATCAGCCTGCTCGAGGTCAAACCCTCCCTTGTTCATCTTTAAGACCCTGATCCATTGTATCTCTGTATTCCGCGAAGGGTTGTTTTCCCTGACACAGGCATGCACGCATCTTCTGCAGCCGATACACCTTGAAAGGTCAAGTCCATAGCCGAAGACCGTATTCTCTCTCGGAGGCTCAGCAGTGACGCTGAAGGGGAGCCCGAATTTCTTCGTATATTTTTCTTCGAGTCTTCTCAGGGTCTCCTGGACCTCCTGGGGGGACATTTCAGTAAATTTTTTGCCGAAGAACTCACTGTCCGGGACCCACTTGCTGCAGCCTGCAAGAGCTGATGCGCAGAGTCCGGCAGCGGAGATTTTAAGGAAGCTTCTTCTTGAAAGATTCTTTCTCATGCATTCATCTCCTCAGTGTCTCCTTAGGTCTCGCCGGCGCCGGCGCCGGGACCAATGGCCTGAACTGCGGACTATGGGGGTTATGACATCTGGTGCAGAGATAATACTGCTTCGGGCTGTCCCAGGATCCTGTCCGCTTTCCGTGAATTCCCCTCTGCCAGGCTTTGTAAATCCTGCCATGGCATTGTCCGCAGAACAGGGGGAGATTTTTGAACTCCACTGCCTCTCCATTGACGAGCCTCAGGGTGTCCCTGTTGCCGGGATTATGGCAGTCGAGACACCACCGGCGAGGTTCTCCATGTCCCTCAATTTTTATATCCTGATGGAAGGAGAGGTCTCTTTTCCTGGCGTCGGGTTGCATTCCTGCATGGCAGCCGGAACAGGGGAACAGTCCGGACGAATAAATCTCGGGAAGCACAACGCGCCTTTCTTCGCTCCCATGGGCGTTGATGTCAAGGGCAAGCAATATAAACAAAAATGAAGAAGTGCAAATCAGAAATTTCAAGGTCCCCGCCGTGATAATACTATCTTCTTTTGTATGATCTCCCCGTTGAGTCCATTATTAAGCTAAAGCTGTTAAATGTCAATGTGCGTCACTGTCCAGGAGCCTGCGGAATAATCCTGCTAAATACTTGAATGCCGTGCTCCGCTGACACTGCCGTTGTTCTGCCTTGATATCTTACAGCCATTCCTCCTTCAGAATATCTCCCTGCACACCGACCACGCTGTACCTGACAGGGATCTTCCTGTCTGCATCCCGGGCTGCCTTTTCCGCCAGTTTCAGGAGCCCTGAGCAGCACGGGACCTGCATGATCATGATCGTGAGGGTATTGATCTTTGCATCCTCGATCCAGCTCCTGATCTTTTCGTAGTATACTTCCTGTCCGCTGTCGAGTTTCGGGCATGCGATTGCGAGAGACTTGTCTTTCAAATGATCGGCATGAAAATTCCCGAGAGCATATGCAACGCAGTCAGCCGTTAAGAGAACGTCAGCCCCTTCATAATACGGTGCGACAGGGGAGACAAGATGCAGTTGGACCGGCCATTGCCTGAGCTGGGAACCGGCCTTTGTGGCAGGAGTATCTTCCCGGACCTCCTTTGTTCTGAAGTCAGCTGCTTTTGAACCAGGGCATGTATTAAACATTGTTTATTACCTCCTCACCGTTGAAAATTTCTTCCAGCGATCGTATGAACTCCTTCTGCCTTGAGGCAGTATCACTGAATTTTTTATCAATTTCTGTAAAACGGGTGAACAATACTCCGACCTTGGACACGGAAAGGTTTCTGTCTATCCAGGGATAAAGGATCTCATCCTCTTTCTTTATATGCCCGGTAAGGAGCTGCCCATAAGCAGTCAAATGGTCTCTTGCTTCCTGGTTGTTTCCTGCTTCCAATGCATCCAGGACCGCCTGAACATGGCCCCTTCCTGCTCTGTGTTCTTCGTGCATTGATTTCAGAATTTCCAGGTCTTCATCTAAAACTTTAAAAAGGATGTCCTCTTCTTTGGCATGGTGATAGCGGTCAGCATAGGAACGGATAAAATCAATCAAATCCAGTACAAGCTTCCGGTCATTCTCCCGTGCGATGTCAAGGTCCTCAAGGATGCGGGGGACAAGAACGAGAAGCCTTTTAATAACAGTGTGTTCATCAACAAGATTCCTCAACGGCGGTGAGTATTTTATCTCTCCGCCGGCAGCAGGGATTTTTCTTTTGATACGGGGCACCTCTGCCTCACGGTCAGGATAGATGACCCTGGCGATACGGGTCATTAAAGTCTGCTCTTCGTCAAGGGGGAGGTTATGAACATCTACAACGTCTTTTAAACGGCAGGTGCCGACATTGCAGGAGGCGCAGCTGATGCCGGCCTCATTCAGTATATCGGCTGTTTCCGGGAATGCAAGAATCACCTCTTTAATGTTTTTATTCAAATAATGTTCCATGGTTATTCTCCCCTGATAATGGTGTTTTGTTCTTGCTTCCCTTGCAACCAGTTTATAACGGAAGACAAAAAGAGTGGTATGACCTATATCATATTGGCTAAAAACAAAATGATTAAGCAAGAAAGCCAGGGAAAAAGCCGGACCATGAAAACATGCTTGTGGCAGGCCTTTCTGCAGAAGAATCTTTACAGGGACGCAGATTGGGCAATTCAGGATGATGTTCTGAAATATACGGTGCAGGCGGGGTATCCATGGTGTTCTGAAGAAGACCGGGTTATGGTTTTACTGTTTTTTGCAATGAACAACCCGCTTGTCAGTGACGATTATATTGACCCTGATATCATGTGATTCGGCAGGTATCGAGTCCTGGATCTGCTCATCGTAAGCAATGGCGACCAGGGGGATTTTCTTGTCCAGACCTGCCAGGAGCCTGTCGTAATATGAGCCTCCATAGCCGAGCCTGTTGCCGCTTGCATCAAAGGCAGCGCCGGGCATTATCACGAGATCCATATCATTGATCCCCCGCTTTCTTTCTTCTGCAGCAGGCGGCTCCGGTATTCCCATGCATCCCGGAGCTATCTCCGACATGTCCGTGATCTCATAGAGGTCCAATGCCCTGTGTTTCCTTTCCACACGGGGAAGGGCGACCCTTTTCCCCATCCTCAGCGCTTCTTTTATCAGAGAGATCGTAGAAACTTCTGAACGGAACGAGACGAAAAAGAAGATTGATTTTGCCTGGAGAAATGCAGGGAGCAACAGGAGTCGTTCCGTTACGAGGGAGGATTTTACCTGCCTTGTCTTCGTGTCAAGAAGGTCCCTTGTCCTGAGAACTTCCTGTCTTATACGGGCCTTTTCTGTCTGCAAGGGATTCTTCAAGCGATGAGGCATTTCCTGCATTCCTTTTTATCGCTGTAAAGGGTGTGTGGCATCATACTCATCTTTAGCATTTATGGTCGTTTTCATACTTAACTATATCACAATAAAGATCCTGCAAAGCCAGATGTTAATTTTTTCTGCAGTTGCATAAAGTTTCCATGCAGTATCAGACAGGAAGGCCGAAGATTTGCTGTCAGCAATCCTTTCCAGGGCTTTAAACGGTCAGCCGGTATTTCGAAAAGGACTCAGGATAACCGGGGTGTTTTTTTTGTTGACCGGCCCTGTCGGATATGATAAAAATGAATTATAATTTTCAAAGTCTTTGCAGCAGGCAGGAAAAGACTTTGCGCACCTTGATGTTGAATTGAGATACTGGGCGTGCTTCTTTGCAGGGTGTGATGTCAGTGCTATTGACAGAAGGATGTTCCAATGCACGAATCAGGATAGAGGGGATTGAGGGTTTCCTGAAACAAGAAGGAGAAAGTGCTATGAGCACAGCAGCATCTGATTTTGACTCATTGTTGCGGGAATCAGTGAGGGTACATGGCCACATCTGCCCTGGCCAGGTGCTCGGGGTAAGAATGTCCACGCTCGGTCTGCAGAAGATAGGGATTACTGATCCGAAGGGGAAGGACCGCAAGCACATCATGGTTTTTGTTGAGATGGACCGGTGCGCTACGGACGCGGTGCAATCGGTAACAGGATGCAGTCTCGGGCACAGGACAATGAAGTTCATGGACTACGGCAAGATGGCAGCGACCTACCTGAACCTTAAAACCGGAGTGGCTGTCAGGGTGCTGGCAAAAGAAGAGTCAAGGCAGCAGGCAAAAGACCTGTTTCCGGAAATGAAAGGAAAATATGAGGCCCAGGCGGAAGCATACAAGATAATGGCTGACAGCGATCTGTTTGAAATTATGGAGGTAGCTGTTTCTCTGAAAGAGGAGGATATGCCGGGAAGACCGTTGCGCAGAGTGCGCTGCGACAGATGCGGGGAGTTCGTGCAGGATTCAAGAGAGAGAACGGTTTCCGGCAGAATACTCTGCCGTCCCTGCGCTGACGGGGCGTATTACAGCCTTTTGCAGGATAATCGTTATGCAAAATAGTCATAACGGCCGCAGCAATATACAGATCAGATCCAAACTATGGATTGAAGTAGGCGGCGAGCCGGTCTTTGGCAGGGGCAGGAGGTTTCTGCTTGAGGCAATTGAAAAATATGGGTCTATCAACAGAGCAGCAAAAGAGATCAATATCTCCTATCGCAAGGCATGGTCCTACATCAGGGCGATGGAGCAGCGGCTTGGCCTGAAACTGGTTGAGCGGCAGACCGGGGGAAAGTTTGGCGGCGGAGCAGTTTTGACACCGGATGCACGGTTGTTTCTGAAACGCTATGAAGAACTGGAAAAGGGGATACAGGATATTGTAGACAGGAGATTTGAAAAAATATTTAAAACTTGCAAATCCGGAGGGGACGAACATGTGTGATATTTCGGACAACAGATCACAAAGACAGGGGATGAAGACGATTTCGCTGAAGGATGCAGTCGGTACCGTGCTTGCTCATGACATAACGGAGATCAGACCGGGGGAATTCAAAGGGACTGCCTTCAAAAAAGGACACGTGCTGAAGGCGGAGGACATCTGCCACCTCCGGAGACTCGGCAAGGAGAATCTCTTTGTGCTCGAAATCAAAGAGGATGAGATGCATGAAGATGATGCGGCATATGCTGTTGCGGGGGCACTGATGGGAGAAGGGACAGGCATCAGGGGAGAGCCGAGAGAAGGCAAGATAGACATCATCGCCGAACGGGACGGACTGCTGACAATCAATAAAGAAGCTCTCTGTAATTTCAACAAGTTTGGCGAGGTGATGTGTGCGACCCTTCATACTCATACAGTTGTGAGGGAAGGACAGGTCGTGGCCGGAACACGGGCGATCCCACTCGTCGTCAAAAAGGACCTGATTCATGGCATAGTCGCGTCGCTGCAGGGCAGCCCTGTGATTATTGTAAAAAAAATGAGAAAGCCGAAGGCGGGTGTGGTCATTACCGGCAGCGAGGTCTATCACGGCAGGATCAAGGACGCATTCGGCCCGATCATTACCGAGAAAATCCGGGCCCTGGGAGGAGAAATACAAAGCATCTATTACGCCCCGGATGATGAGGCATATATAGAATCGCGGCTCAGGGAACTGATAGAGGCCGGATGCGATCTGCTCATTACGACCGGAGGTATGTCCGTTGACCCTGATGATGTTACCCGCTTTGCCATCAGGAACCTTGGCGCCAGAGATATCGTATATGGTTCAGCCGTACTGCCCGGTGCAATGTTTCTTGTTGCGTATATTGAAAAGGGGCCAGGAGGCCAAGGGGTCAAGGAGTCAAGCAATAGAGAGTGCCAACTACTCGAACCCTCGAACCCTCAATCCCTCGAACCCTTTATCCCTATTCTCGGCATTCCTGCCTGCGGCATGTATGCAAGGACCACAGTGTTTGATCTTATCCTGCCGCGTCTGCTTGCCGGAGAGAAGATCGGCAGGACAGAGCTTGCAGAACTCGGACACGGAGGACTATGCATGAAGTGCCCTGAATGCAGGTATCCAGTCTGCCCGTTCGGTAAGGCCTGAACTGCAGGAATAATATGCTCTGCAAAAATGATGCGGCTCTTAACATGCGCGAGTTCTCCAGGCTTTGATGATACGGGTGCAGTTGCAAGGAGTCGTAATATTCAGCGTATTCTCCTATGCTGGGTCCAGGTTCTCAACTGTTCAATGAGAAAGAAATAACTTGCAGATTTTAGTGTCAGCGCCTTTTTTCTTGTGACGGCCCTGTCGGCAATGCACGCTTACCCTTTACACATGCCTCATAGCTTATTGCTCCTATAAATAAAATAAACAGGCAAGATAAAGTTACAGATTGACAGCATAAACGTTTTGAGGTATAAGTTGATTAAGGGGCAAAGATGAAGCGGTTACTGAGTCCGTTACTTTATGCAGAAATTCAGAGTGCATCTGTCCTGTTTTGGGACCTGGAACATGAAAATAGAACAGTAAGATAAGGAATCTGCCTTAGTTCAGGAGGTGATGCAGATGAGAGAAAGGAAAAGAAAAAAGGGTGTTTTCCTGTATTTTGTGGTTATTCTGGTTGCCGGAATCGGAGTTTCTCTTTTCTTTATGCTGGGCCCGCCGCAGCTTCTGGCAAAATCCAACCAGCCGGATTTCTGCAATCAATGTCATGTCATGGAATCGAATTTTGAGGCATGGGTGCATGCCGGAGCACACAGGAGAAAGCTGTGTGTCGACTGCCACCTGCCTAACCAGAACAAGGGCATCCATTATGTCTGGAAGGCGATAGACGGACTGAAGGATGTTGCCATTTTCTATTCAGGCAGGGTACCGGAGAGGATTACGATAACAGAGCACGGGAAAGAAGTGCTCCAGGCCAACTGTATCAGGTGCCATGAGGCAGCGGTCTCCATGATAGATACCGGAAGGGAATGCTGGAGCTGTCACAGAAGGATTTCACACAAACGCAGCGGAACAATGGAAACGCTTTAGAAAGGAGGCTTTACATGAAAAAGAAATATTGGTTGATGGCAGTAGGGATGACCATGCTTACGCTCTCGCTGTTCCTGTTCGGCTGTCCCCCGCCCAAAACAGAGACGGTGAGGCCGGTAAAGATCGCAGACGGCGAGATCGATCCTGCTGAATGGGGGAAGGCATATCCGTCGAACTATGAACTCTGGAAGAAAACAGAGGAGCCTACTCCTGCGGGGAAAAGCAAGTACAAGAAGGGGTTTGACGCAGACCGGATTACTTATGACAAACTGTCGGAGTTCCCTTATATGGCGCTCCTCTTCAGCGGCTGGGGTTTCGGCATAGAATATAACGAACCCCGCGGCCATGCCTTCATGGTGAAAGACCAGCTCGAAATCGACCCTTCGAGGGTAAAAGGAGGGGGTGTCTGTCTTACCTGCAAGACTCCTTACGCGCCGAAACTCGAGAAAGAAATGGGCATTGATTATTACAAGAAGCCCTATCTCGAAGTGCATGCCACGATCCCCAAGGACCATCAGGAACTCGGCGTTGCCTGCATCGACTGCCACGACAACAAGGACATGAGTCTGAAGATCGCGCGCGGCTTTACCCTTGTGAAGGCCCTTGAGGCGATGGGCGTTGATTCGGCGAAGCTGACCAGGCAGGAGATGAGGAGTGTCGTCTGCGCCCAGTGCCATGTAACCTACAATATCAACAAGGACGCTGAAGGAAAATCCGTGGGCATCTATTTCCCATGGCAGGGAAGCAAATGGGGGAAGATCTCGGTAGAAAATATCATCAAGCAGATCAGGGGCGACGAAACGGTAAAGGAGTGGACCCAGAAGGTCACGGGATACAAGATGCCCTTTATGCGCCACGCAGAATTCGAGCTCTTTACGTTTGACAGCGTGCACTGGAAGGCAGGCGCATCATGTGCCGACTGTCATATGCCGTACACCAAGGTGGGGACTGCGAAGCTGTCAGACCACCGCGTGACAAGCCCACTCAAGAACGACATGAAGGCCTGCCAGCAGTGCCATACCGAGAGTGCAGAATGGCTAAGGGAACAGGTTACTGTCATTCAGGACAGGACGATATCGCAAATGCTCCGTTCCGGTTATGCTACGGCAACAGTAGCCAAGCTTCTGGAGAAGGCGCACGAAGCGCAGGCTGCCGGCAAGGCTATCGACAAGGTGATGTATGAAAAGGCCAAGGATTTTTATATGGAGGCCTTCTTCAGGACCCTCTATATCGGCGGAGAGAATTCAGTCGGGTTCCATAATCCTACAGAAGCCATGCGGATCCTCGGCGACTCTACGGCCTTTGCAGGCAAGGCAGAGGCGCTCATGAGACAGGCCCTGACAAAGGCAGGAGTTGATGTGCCTCTGGTCGTGAACCTCGAACTGAACAAATATCTTGATGCACGGGGTCAGAAAAAACTCAACTTCCAGAAAGAGGTAGAGATCAAGGACCCCTTCGGAGTGCAGGACAGACTGATTTCAGTCACACATGCAAAGTAGGTTTTAGTTATGAATGGGCAGGCCCGGCCTGCCCATTTTATTTTTCTGGTCAGCAGCATCAGGGATGCATCAAACAGGCATATAGCTTTGATATAACCTTATTTTACTTATAACAAACGGAGGGGGAATATGAAAAAGCTGTTTTTGTTTATTGCATTGTTTTTTTTCGCAGTATATTATTCTGTCCCGGTAATGGCGGCGGAAGAGGCCTGTATCAAATGCCACCGGGGCATAAGCCCCGGACAGGTGGCTGACTGGGAATCCAGCAGGCACGCCAAGGTAGGCATAGCATGCTCGATGTGTCATGGCGATAAACACAAAAGCGCAAAAGACGCTGATCTGGCAATCCTGCCTGATGAACACAAATGCGCCCAGTGCCACCAGAAACAGTTCAGCCAGTTTTCAAAGGGGAAGCACAACCACGGTTGGACATCGATGAACGCCCTGCCGATCACCCATGTCGAACCAGATGAATTGATGGAGGGAGGCCGTGGCTGCGGTGGATGCCACAATATGGGGATAAAGACCGAGGCGCAGAAGAAAGATCAGAGGGACAAAGGATACCGCTACCAGAACAACTCATGCGACGAATGCCACACCAGACACAGTTTTTCCAAAAAGGAGGCGCTTGACCCAAGGGCGTGCCAGCAGTGCCATATGGGGTATGACCATCCTCAGTGGGAGATGTGGAGCAGCGCCAAGCACGGGACCCGCTGGCATGCAAAGGATTCAGGTAATCTGCCGGCAAAGGCAGTTGCTCCGAAATGTCAGGACTGCCACATGTCCGGCGGAAACCATGAGAACAGGACCGCCTGGGGCTTCCTCGGCGTGAGGCTCCCGCTCCCTGAGGACAAACAGTGGGCGGCTGACAGGGTTGTGCTCCTCAAGGCCCTTGGGGTGCTGCATCCCGACACAGGAGAGCCCACAGCACGGCTTGATGCGGTAAAGGCAGTGGACCTTGCCCGTCTTACCCAGGAGTCCTGGCAGACCGAACGCGACAAGATGATTAAGATATGCACAAACTGCCACTCTGAACGGTATGCCCGGGAACAGTTGAATATGGGCGACGAAATCATGAGGAAATCAGACCGTCTTATGGCAGACGCTATCGAAACCGTGGCTGCCCTCTACAAAGACGGCATCATCAAAAAACCGGACAACTATGCATTTGCCTACCCCGACCTCCTCTACTTCATGCAGACCGGCGGAGGAGACATGAAGAAGCTTTCCCATATCGACCAGGTCCTCTTTGAGATGTATATGAAGCACCGGATGAGGACGTATCAGGCCTTTTTCCATGTGAACCCGGACTATGCCTACTGGTACGGATGGGCAATGATGACCAAGGCCCTTGGGGAGATAAAAGAAGAAGCGCTTGTGATGCGGGCCACTCACAAGGCAAAGTAACCAGCAAATGATAGTGCTGAAGCCGGTCAAACAGCTGACCGGCATGGAATGGGCGGCAGATGCCGCCCGTTCCATGTTCAATGGACTTCAAATGTGCTCTTTTATTGCAAACGGATACAGAATCATCTATCATGGAAATGACTCTGAAGAGTTGTATATCGAGTTTGATACTATTTCATAGAAAGGGACTTATCCCCACATGAGGACTTTCAGGGAAATAAAGGACAACTATCGTTTCACCGAGGAGCACAGCAAAAGGCTTGCTGATATGCGCCCTGTGATGGAAGAACACGCTGATGAAGTGATGAGCAATCTCAGCCTCTGGATCATGGGCTCAAAAGGCACTGCGAGGTTCTTCACCGAGGAGTCAAGACAGAAGCACGTATTTCAGGCCCAGAGGGCCTGGTTTCTCGACATCTTTTCCGGGAAGTACGACAGCCGTTATTATGAGAGACTTGTGAGGATCGGGATGGTGCATGTGAAGTATGACGTGGACGCCCATTACATGAACCGGGCAATAAACATTATCAGGAACTCATGCATCGACATTCTGAAGCGTAAGATTGAAGACAAGGATGAACTCATAAGCAATATTATATCGCTTGAGAAGATACTCGACATCAACCTTGACGTCATTACGCTTTCGTATATCGAGGAAGAGATCAAGATATATTCGCCTCTCTACAAGGTAAAAAACACCCTTGTTGACTACTCAGAAAAATTTTCACAAAGCACGAACCTGATCCTTGTGCTTGCGCTCATTGGCCTGACCCTCGGGGTTGTCTGGCTTTTTGTTTCGGATATCCACGCCCTGGTAACCGGGGATATTGAGCTTGAACGGGGGATTATCTCTGCCCTCGGGTCTATGCTCATACTCTGGGTAATGATAGAACTTATGAATACGGAGATATCGCATCTTAAGGGCGGCAAATTCCAGATAAGCGTTTTCATCGGAGTGGCGCTGGTGACCATTATCAGGGAGACGATGATCGCCACGCTTAAACACGAGAACCCTGAAATAATCTATTACCTGGTAGTTGCGATACTCGTTATCGGCGTTGTTTACTGGCTTGTGCGAAAGACCGAGGAAAGGGGTAAATAACAGCGAAAATTGATACCCGATTAAAAAATTCGCTTAATCCTGCCGACAGGCCCACACAATGACAAACGGGTAATTTGAAAAAGAGAGTACTTGACCCTTCAGGAGCGGAATAAGTTGGTCTATTATGGGGAATTTGCTTCAAGGATAAAGTGTCTTTGCATGGGTGACCCCATGGGCTTACAACAGGAAGTGATCAGAACCCTTTATCCTCAGTGCTGATATCGATCACCTTGCCGTTCCGTATGGTGAGGACATAGATGAAACGGGTAGAACCAAAATTGTATGTCCATTTCTCAACATATCTTTTTTCTATCCTTGTTCCCCTGTTATCACTTTCCCGGGTAATGTCCTCACCCACCTCTTCTTTCAGAAGAGGCTCACCGCACTTCGCGAGGACCTCGATTTTGGAGTCGCCTATGTCCACAAGATTGTTGCCGCATCTCAGGGCAAGGGCAAAATCAGCAGCCGCGAGTATGCTGCAGATCAGAAACGCAGCAGGTATAATGATTTTCTTCATCACGGATGCTCCTTTTTCTATAGCGTATACCAATGGTATGGTCTTTTCAATACCTCTTTTGCAAAGTTTTTTGTGGGGCGGTGCATCTTGATTTTCAAGCGGTGCAATCAAAAAGCAATAATTGCTCCTGCCCCAGGGCTTCATAGAGAGATGCCTCCTGCGAGGTCATGTTCATATATTTTTCTGTCTTTTTCTTCATCTATGAAGGCATGACAGAGGGAGACTGGTTATGAGAAACCATGATATGATCGGAATCATACGCCCAGACAGTTATTGGCAGCTATAATCAGGATGAATGCAAATTGATTATGAATTGCCTGCTGCATATATGCAGGGAAAAAGGAGGGGAAAATGAAAAGTCTATCGAAGATCATCAGGACAGGAATCATTGTAACTGCAGTTATCGGGCTATGGATTTCAATGCAGGGGGTTTCAGCTGCACATTGTGATACCCTTGACGGCCCGGTTGTTATTACTGCCAGGACTGCACTCGAAAAGGGCGACATAACGCCGGTACTGAAATGGATAAGGAAGGAAGATGAAAAGGAGATCAGGGAGCAGTTTGACAAGACCCTTGTAGTGAGAAAGCAGTCCAAAGAGGCAAAGGAACTTGCTGATATGTATTTCTTCGAGACGCTCGTCCGTATCCACAGGGCAGGTGAAGGCGCGCCCTACACAGGGCTTAAGGCAGCCGGGACAGTTGAGCCTTCTGTGGCAGCAGCTGACAAGGCATTAGAGAGCGGTTCGGTCGATAATCTCGTAAAGCTCGTGACTGGTGCAGCCGAAAAAGGCATCCGCGAACGCTTTGCACATGCAGCTGAGACGCAAAAACATGCAGAACATGGGGTTGAATACGGCAGAAAATTTGTTGCAGCCTATGTAGAATTCACCCATTATGTTGAACGGCTGCATATGGATGCTGAAGGACCTTCAGACCATGGCAAAACAGAAGGAGCAGGATTCCCAGTTCACCACCAGCACTGACAATATTTGTTAACCATTAAAAAACATTTGATTTCAATATGCAGAAACAGAAATGTCTTCAAAGTTTTTTTAAATTTTAACAGGAGTTGATCATACGTCATAATGAAATTTACAAAAGTTATTTGCATAACTTCATGCAGATCGAGAAATTCATCACGACACAAAAAAGATGTTGCTGCCAAAACTATTTGCCTGTCTGTCGTGCACCAGACAGGCAAGGGTTGAGGATACAAGTTTCAGATCATCGACATTGCTCCTTGAGTTCCTGAAATGACTTCTGCCATGAAGCCGAAAGAGCCGTGACAGCAAGCACTTTTTCGATCGCTTCACAGTTCTTTCTGTCTTTATGATAGATGCGGTTGGCGAAGGATACTGTTACTGCGCGAGAATCTCTTTCTTTCAATATGAATTCTGCCCCCTTTTCGACAATCCCCTCTTCCAGCACCCTGAAATAGAATCCCGTACAACCTGAATCAACCACCAGTTTCAAAAGATCGTCCCTGTTGTATCGCGCCGCGAGTGTTCTGCAGGGCTGGCGCGGCTGGCTGACCTGTGTGAGTGCTGTGCCAAGGAGGAAGATATCGCCGATGCAGACCTCGTTCTCATGCAGGTTTGATACCGTGAGGTTTTCGCCAAAGGCCGCAACCGGAAGTTTAATCCCCAGGGTATTTTCCCAGTACGGATAATAATCAAAGCTGTAGACGCATACAGCCTTGTCAGGGCCGCCGTGATGCCTCAGGTCTCCGACGCCGTCGTGTCCGAATCCGAGTTTCCCGAGCTGTTGGGGGCCTGATACCGGCTGCTTGCATATCCCGCTAATTATCTCCTTCCCATAAAAGTTCTCTGTTTTGGGGAGGCCTATATTCAGTGCCTCTATAACCATTTTTTTCATAATCTTATTATTACTATATCACAGCCAAAATTCAGGATACCTTCTGTTCTTTGGGATATTGTTAACTAACAAGGAATAGAGGACATTGCAAGTGTCCTGCTCCCTGCGAACATAACAGACAGAGGTATTCGGAGTTGTATATAGTATATTGCGCTTCTTCCGGGAATGGACAATGCGCTCACCGGCACTACTATGCGCCTGCCTGTAGTTTCTCCTCAGCCTCAAGAGATATCCGGCCGATTGTTTTTCTGGTTACAGCCTCATTTTCATATATGTCCGCCTCTCTTGTATCCAGTGCGAAGGCCTTTATCTGTGATTCTGCTTCATAAACCTTAAGCTCTCCCAAAGCCCATATTGCCTGGCCGAGCATGCAGGCAGCATCAGCCTCCAGGTTATGAACCAGATCAGGGATAAATTCCTGAACGAGGTTTCTTTCAACCTGTCCGATTCTGCAGACTGCCCAGAGAAATCCCTGGCAGCTTGCTTCATCATGCTGAAATTTACGAAGAAGCTGGAGTATTTTACTGCGAAGATCGGGAACGGCCCGTGCAATCTCGCCAAGGCCTTCGGAGGCCCCCCAGCAGCTCATCGTATCATCAAATGCATAGAATATCCGGGGCCATACCTGCCTGATGACAGCCGGATTGTTATGAGCGAACTCACCGAGGGCTTTCGCAGTTTCAAACCTCTTCCCGATATCGGCTGAATAAAGGCCTGATATTATCTGTCTCAGTTTTTTGTTTTCACTGACCGGAACGATAGCTGTGCCGGTGAATGTTTTTTTTGCTGACATGTTGCTGACCCCATTCCCTTTAACCCAACCTTATAAAAAACTGAGGAAAATTAGTATGATTTAGATCATATAAAGCCCGGTGAAAAATATATACGATATATCAAGGAATTGAGGAGGAGTCAATCCTCCGGAACAAAGAAGCATAGGAAGGGGATCGGATGTATTTTCTGGATATTTCGAAGCAAGCAAAAAGATCGGATGAGATATCAGGAAAACTCTCCCGAATCGGGCAATTTATAAAAAGATACGG